>JAJECY010000050.1 GCA_022821775.1 Acidobacteriota bacterium | reverse complement strand
GCCCGGTGAGATCGACCGGGAATACGTGCTGGCGCCCCTGGATCGGCACACCTTCGTCTATCACTGGGAGGAAGATCAGAGCACGGCCGGCTATGACTACGCGGCCCACGTCAATCAACCGCTGGTGGTGGAGTTCCTTGGAGAGCCGATCGAGGTGAGCGACAACTCGTCGGCCATTCGGCTGAATCGCAACTACAGCATTCTGCTGATGGACAGCGATAGCGGCGCCTGGACCCAGGAGCACGCCTATCGGCTGCTGGAGACGATGAAGACCATTCCGCAGGACGACCGGCTGTCGTTCGAGGCGGAGTCGCGCAGACCCAGCCGGTGGATGATCACCTCGGAGCATGTCGACAACGACATCCGGATCACGGGCGGAACGGGCAGCGACAGGACTGTATTGATCTCCGAAAAGGCCTTTGTCAACGCAAGCCCGAGGATTGCGCTGATCGAGGGAAAGCGTGGAAAGTACTACTCCCAGCGGTTGCACCACGCCCTGGTGCGCTTCGTCACCGACAACGGCAGGGACGAGGACGCCTACGAGAAAATCCTTCGGGAACGGTTCGGGGTCACCACGCGGATCACCGACCACACGACCTATAGGGAACTCACTGCCTCCACCACCGGAGAGGGGGCATCGCGTTTCCAGAAATTCCATTCCGAGGAGGTCGTGCAGATCATCAACATATTCGAGGAAATGCCCGCGGGCATGCACAAGATTCCGGAGTTGAGGTACCTGGTCCGCCGTCTGGACGGCACCCCCCATCCGCTCTATCCGGATGCAGCCGCGGTCGCCTGGACAGGGGCCGGCTATATCGAGTTCATGGACAAGGCCTTCCTGCAGGCGTCCATCTCGGGCGTCCACCGCCTGATCCTTCACGAAAAGGCGCACTTCCTGTGGGCGCATCTGTTCGATGAGAAGTTGAAGGCGGATTGGATCGAGCTGGGCGGTTGGTACGAGGATGTGCGGAGTCCGGACGGCTGGTTCACCACCAAGCAGACCGAATTCGTCAGCGCCTATGCCCACGGCATCAATCCCAATGAGGACATGGCCGAGTCGATCGCCTTCTTCGTGATCAATCCCGACAAGCTCAAGTCACGCGCCATCGGCAAGTACGAGTTTGTGCGGGACCGCATCATGCAGGGGAACTTCTACATCTCGCAGATTCGGGAGGACCTGACCTTCGAGGTCTACAACCTGTATCCCGACTATGTCTTTCCCGGGAAGATCCGCAGGGTGGACATCCGGGTCACGGGTGCTCCGCAGGAGGACAAGACCGCCTACATCGAGGTCGAACTTCATGCGTTGGACAAGGTGCTCGAGGGGGCAACCGAAGTGTACATGAGGATCTTCAGCGAGATCGGCACGTACGTGGAATTGGGAATGCAACCAGTGGGCGTGCCGCCTGGAAGACCGGGCACGGTGCTCTCGGGAGAATTCACCCTGAGCAAATTCGCCAAGGCCGGATACTGGTTCCCGGGACAGGTAAAGATCCGCGACCCAGCGGGCAACGAGCGTTTCGAGCGGGGCGACGACTTCGGATGGAGTCTCTACATGAACAATCCACTCGAGGACGTCACTCCCCCTCGGTATGTGAGGAACTCGGCCTCACTGACCAGGTCCGTCGAAACCCGGGAAGGCCGGGAGATTCAGGTGATTCGGGCCAGTTGGCAGGTGGAAGAAAACAGGGGAGTGTCCGAGTGTCACGCCAATATCAACGATGAACTCCTGGAAACCTATCGCTTTGAGGCGCAGGGCGACTACGATTTCCATAGCAAGCGCTGCGAAGTCTTGTTCCTGATGCCGCACTACATGCCCTCGTCGTTATACACGATGAGCTATATCAGGATGAAGGACATTGCCTTGAACGTTTCCGGCACCTATTTTCGCCATCCGGCTCATGGTCTACGGGAAGAAGACATAGTGGTCGATGAAGCGGGACCACAAGTCGAATTGATTACCAACAACCCGGACACAGAGGCCCCGGAGGTAGACCTCAACGCCATTGAAATCAGTGCCGAATCCACCAATCCGGATGCTCCCAATGGCGAAACATTGGTGACTCTGACCTTCCGCATCCGTGACAACATTGCCGGATTCACGCATGGTTACCTTAACTTGCGAGATCCGCAAGGCATCGAGCATGGGTTCTGGGTGTATACGAACAATGGATCCGATTTATTCCCGACCGGGGATCCGTCCCACTGGACGACCCATACCTGGACCGTGGTGCTGCCGGAGGGATCGGCGCCGGGCACGTGGGGCCTTTCGGATATGACTGTTTGGGACAGGGCGGAGAACTTCCGCCGGTACGATTTTACCGAGATCATCCACTTCGACGTCGAGAGCGACTGAGGGCTGCGCCCGGGAGGCTTGCCTGAAGCCGGCAACCGTCCCCAAAGCAGTTGTACTGCATGCCTCACCGGCCTTGGTGAGATTCGCGGGTTCAGGGCGTTTGCGCAGGCGGGAGTGCCAACCCAAAGTCGAGGCGGTGGGCGGCCGGTTTCAGCGGGGATAAAGGGAGTTCAGGTCGCGGCGTGAGCGGAATCGGGTTCGTCCTCTCGCGTTGCGGTTTCCCCGGCAGTGGGCTCCAGGGTGGCCGCGGCGGATTTCTCCGAACCCAGCAGAATGGCCAGCCAGCGAGTTTCCTCCCGGCTCTCCAATCCGATCTTGGCCGTGATGGTGAGGGGCACCGACAGCAGCATCCCGACCGGCCCCAGCACCCATCCCCAAAAGACCAGCGACAGAAACACCACCAGGGTCGACAACCCCAGGCCGTGGCCCATGAAGCGCGGCTCGATCAAGCTGCCGAAGATGAAGTTGATGCACAGATAACCCACGGCCACCAGCAGGGCGGGACCGGGGCCCAGTTGGACCAGCGCCAGCAGCATCGCCGGAACGGCGGCCACAATGGAGCCGATGGTCGGCACGTAGTTGAACAGAAAGGCCAGCAATCCCCACAGCAGCGGGAAGTCCAAACCCAGCAGGAACACCCACAGAGTGGCCGCGACCCCGGTGGCCAGGCTCACCACCGTCTTGATTACCAGGTAGCTCTTCACCGCGTGGGTGAACTGCTCGAAGGCGGGGAAGGACGCCTTGGGGTCTTTCATGGCGGCCCGAAGCTTTGCAGGGAATCCCGAAGCCTCCAACAGGATGAAGACCACTGTCAGGGTGATGAGGAAGGTGTTGGTCAGCACACCCCCGAAACCGGCCAGCAAAGTGGCCACAAGCTGCATGGCCTCCCCGGGATTGACCACTTCCTTCAGCAGGCTCCAGTCCAGATGGATGCCCATTCCCTTCAGCCAGGTGAACAGGGTTTCCATCTGCTGATTCAGGCTCGCCTTGTAGGAATCCATCTGCTGGTAAAAGCCGTTGAGAGAGGTGCTCAATACCGCGCCCATGCCGACGCCGATTCCCAAAATCACCAGCACCACCACCAGCACGGCCAGGGATGAAGGGACTCCCTTTCTCTTGAGCCAGAAGGCGGAAGGACCGCCGATAACCGCGATGAAGACAGCCAACAGGAAGGGGATCAGGATGGCCGAGGCTTCCCGTATGCCGGCGATGATGATCACAATAGCCGCGATCACCATGGCGCCGCGCGCCATCGCCTGCTGTCGATTCCTGTCGTTCATCGGTAACTCGCCAGGATGCAACACCGGGGCCGCCCACTGGTCCAGCCGGTTCTTGCACAGTTGAGGGGCCGACCTGGCCTGGCCGGGTTCGGCGCAGGGATCCTACGGGGGCGAATTCACGGCATGATAGACTCCGGCTGTATTCTAGCAGGCTTGAAACGCGGACGCGACGCTAACCGGCAGGCATCGGGCTCGCCGCGGTGACTGCCGGTTCCCCCGCGGGCGGGACACCTCTCATGCCCGAAACCGGCAACCGCAAGAACAACTTCGGCTGGTGCATGTACGACTGGGCCAACTCGGCCTACACCACCACCGTGGCCGTGGGGTTGCTGCCCGCCTATTTTGCCCAGGCGGTGGTGGGATCCGAGGGGGTCCGACTGGGAGACACCCTCTACAGGGCCACCACCCTCTGGGGGTTCACCGCCGGCCTGGCTGCCTTCCTGGCCTTTCTGCTGTCTCCCACCCTGGGCGCCGTCGCCGATATGACGGCTTCCAAGAAGCGTTTCCTGCTGGCCTGCGCCTTTACAGGGTCGCTGTTCAGCGTGCTGCTCTACTTTTGCCAGTCGGGCGACATCTTCAGAACGCTCTTCTTTTTCCTGGTCGCCCAGGTTGCCTACGTGGGCGGCAACGTGTTCTATGACGCCTTCCTGCCTCAGATCGCCCCCGGCCGAAACGCCATGGACCGGCTTTCCGGCAAGGGATACGCCTACGGCTACGTGGGAGGCGGCCTGCAGTTCGCCCTCGCCCTGGGACTGGTGGCCGGCCACCGGCGGCTCGGCATGACGCAAGGCCTGGCGGCACGCCTGGGAATGGTGATGGCCGGGCTCTGGTGGGCGGGTTTCACCCTGGTGACCGCGCGGCATCTCTCGGAGGCGCCCGGCCGGGGAGTCCCTTCCCCGCGAAAGTCGGGCCGGCCGCAATGGCTCGGCACCCTGGCCGCCGGCTTCTCCCGCACCCTGCAGACCACCCGCCAGGTTCGCCGCTATCGTCACCTGGCAACTTTTTTGCTGGCCTACATGTTCTACAACGACGGGATTCAGACGGCCATCAACATGGCCACCATCTACGGCAAGGACGAGCTGGGACTGAGCACCACCGTCCTCATGGCCACTCTGCTGACCATCCAGATGGTGGCCACCGCCGGGGCTCTCCTGTTCAGTCGAGTGGCCTCATGGCTGGGAACCCGGCAGGCGGTCATGCTGACCCTGGTGATCTGGTCGGGGGTGGCCGTGGCGGCCTATTTCATTCAGAGCGCGCGGGATTTCTTCGCCCTGGGCGTGGTGGTGGGGTTGGTGCTGGGTGGGTCCCAGGCCCTGAGCCGGTCCCTCTACGGCTCCATGATTCCGCCCCGGGCCAGCGCCGAGTTCTACGGCTTCTACACCCTCTTCAGCAAGTTCTCCTCCATCTGGGGCTCCTGGGTCTTCGCTGCCGTCACCCTGATGGCCGGCAGCGCCAGGACGGCCATCCTGTCGCTGGTGGCCTTTTTCCTGGTGGGACTGGTGCTGCTGGCCCTGGTAGACGAGGAGAAGGCTCGCCAGGCCGGGCGAGAGGCGGAAGTAGCTGGACCCCAATGAAAGGAGAGCCATGGCAAACTCGTAGGCTTTCCCGCGACGGCTGCCGCCGCCAGTAGTTCGGTGAGACCTCCGAGCCGGAGGCGTCACGGGTTCGAATCACACCCACGTGATGCGTTTTGAGGGCAATGGTATGATGCCTCAGTTGACAGGTCGTCCCGGTGCATTGCGTGCAACCGCGGCAACTGGTTTAATCACGGCGAAAAAGGAGTTTCAATGCGCATAGCCATCGGCGGCATCGAGCACGAGAGCAGCAACTACTCCCCGGTGGAGACGCCGCTGGAGGAGTTCTACGGGCACTCCCGCTCGGGTGGGCCCGAGGAACTGCGGCAACGCTCGGGTGAGGTCAACACCATCATCGACGGGTTCATCAAGGAGCTGCGTCGGCAGAAGGTGGAGATGGTCCCGCTGGTCTGGCGCCATGCTCCTTCCGGAAAACAGCCGACCCGGGAGACGCACGAGGCGCTGAAAGAGAGCCTGCTGGCGCTCTTGAGGCAGGCACTCCCGGTGGACGGCGTGCTTATGAGCGTGCACGGGGCCTATTCCGCCGAGGGTGTCGACGATGCCGACGGGGATATTCTGAAGAGTGTCCGAGAACTGGTGGGACCTCGTTGTCCGATCATTGGGGTCCACGATCTCCATTGCAACATCGGCAAGACCATGGTGGACAACGCCACCGCCCTGATCGTGGAGGACACCTATCCCCACGTGGACATGGCCGAGCGGGGAGTGGAAGCGGCCGACATGATGGTTCGGACGGTGCGGGGAGAGATCCGCCCCACTCTGGCCTGGCGCTCCATCCCCCTTTTCTGGGCGGCGGCCAAGATGATTACCGCCGAAGAGCCCATGCGCCTGGTCATCGACCGCCTGCATGAACTGGAGAGACAGCCGGGGGTCCTGACGGCCAGCGTGGGAGTCGGCTACCAGTGGGCCGACGTCAACTGCGCCGGGACTTCCACCCTGGTCGTCACCGACAACGATCCGGCGGGAGCGCAACGGAAAGCCGACGATCTGGCCCGCTGGATCTGGGATCGAAAGGAGACCTGGCAGCGCGCGCCGCTCTCGCCCACCCAGGCCCTGGCTCAGGGCGAGGCTCTGGGCAAGTATCCCATTATCCTGGCCGACCAGGCCGACAACCCTGGCGGGGGCGCGCCCAGCGACAGCACCGAGATTCTGCGCCTCTTCCTGGAGCGGCGGTTGCAGGACGCGGCCGTGCTCCATATCGTCGACCCGGAAACCGTCAGGAAGGCTCTGCGGGCCGGTGTCGGAAACCGGGTTGATGTCGAGGTCGGCGGGAAGTCTCACCCGCTGGTGGGACCGCCGGTCTCCATGCGGGCCGAGGTGGTGGCGGTGAGCGACGGCCGCTTCGTCTATGACGGTCCCATGTTCGCCGGCCTGGAGGGTGACCACGGGGATTCGGTACTGCTCAGGCAGGACGGGGTGTACGTGGCGGTCATCACTCTGGCCCACCAACCCATGGACCTGGCCTTCAGCCGGGAGCTGGGACTGGATTGCGCCCGCATGCGCTACATCTGCGTGAAGTCCACCGGCCACTTCCGCAGCGGGTTCAAAGCCATCGCCGGCTCGATCTTCAACGTCGACGCCAGCAGCGTCTTCACCCAGGACTTCTCCAAGCTGCCCTTCAAGCGCCTGGGTCGAAAGATCTACCCCATGCAGCCCGATGCGACGTTCGAGGTGTAGTGAGGCTGGGGTGAATCCGATCATCCCGCACAAGCCGCACTGCATGGCAGGTGACCCGCCGGAGCGTCACCGCCCACCGCATCAGCCTTCGCGTGAAACTTGGCTGGTGCGAACCCGTGACGGCGCACAAGCTCTTGCCTTTGGCTCGCCTTGTGCGAACCCCCCTCCGCAGAAGCCTTCGCCATTTGGCTCGGGCTTCTGAGACTTCCCCTCAAGGGGGGAGTGATTCCGGGTCACCTCGACGGTCTTTGCGCTTTCATCGATTGCAGCCAGTCTTCGAGGTGGCGCGCGGCAAATTCCCGGCCCCCCAGACCGAACGCAATGGCCAGGGCCACCGCCACCGCGCCCAGGATCAGGCCGAAGGCCAGGTTGACGATTTCGTCGGCCAGGCCCATGTGCCGCAGGGCCATGGCGCCCGACAGCACGATGATGGCGACACGGGCGCCCAGCGCCAGCAGGCGGGACTGGGATGCCCCGGCCGCCAGCACCGTCCGGTGCACGAAGTTGGCCAGGAAGAGACCAATGGCGAAGATGACCAGTCCGACCACGATGCGGCCGGCGAATACCAAAAACTGCGAGGTCAATTGAGACAATACCTCGAAACCGATGAGACCGGCCGCTTCGGTAACGGCGAATAGCATGATGGCCACCAGGATCAGGGTCCCGACGATGGCCGAGGGTGTCCGCTCTCCGTCGCCGGTTCCCTCGCCCAGACCCAGCTTGGCCAGGATGCCGTTGAAGCCGGCGCCGGCCAGCAGGTTGGCTGCCAGTCCCGACACCACCCGGCCCACCAGGTAGGCGATGGTCAAGACCAGCACGGCGCCGAAAATGGCCGGAATGGCTTCCAGGATCATGGTGAGCATGTTGCTGGCCGGCACCGTGATGGCTTCCATGCGGAGGGCGTTGAGGGCCGCAATCACTACCGGCAGGAAGATAAGGATATAGGCAATCAGTCCCACCACTCCTGAGAGCCGCTGGGCCCCCAGCACTGTGGTGAGCCCGCCTTTCTCGCTCAGAGTGTCCAGGCCGACGGCTGCCAGCAGGCTGCTCACCACTCGCTGCACGATGCGGGCCACGAACCACCCCACGCCCAGGATGACCGCCGCCGTGAAGAGGTTCGGGATGAAACCCGCTACCTTTCCAACCATGGCCTGAATCGGTTCCAGCAGTCCTTCCACGGCCAGGGCGTTGAGGACTCCCGGCAGAAACAGCAGGAAGATCAGCCAATAGACGGCATCGGCCAGGCTTCTGGCCAGAGGGGGGCGTCGCTCGTCCTGCTCGCCGACCCCGCCTCTCAGTCGCTCGTCCAGCTTGGCGGCAGTCAGCCCCTTGGCAATGACCAGTCTCAGGACAGAAGCCAGGACCCAGGCGACGATCAAGAGGAAACCCGCGCCCAGGATGCGGGGGGCGAACTCGAAGATGCTGGTGAGGAGCCGGTTGAGCGGCTCGGTCAGAATGGTCAGTCCCAGGGTCTGGAAGACCGCCACCAGCACGAACAGCATGATGAGGTAGTAGGCGCCCCTGCCGACCCAGTTGTCGACATGCACGTCCTTGGCCCCTTCCTCTCTGCCAAGCCAGGTTGCCACCTTGTCGTCGATGCCGGTGCGGCGCATCAAGGCCCGCAGCAGAGCCCCCACGATCAGGGCAATCAGCCACCCCACGATCAGGATGCCCAACGCACCTGCTATCCGGGGGATATAGGGGCCGGCCATCTGGGTTATCTGATCCATCATTACGTTCAGCATGGCTCCTCCTTGGTTAGGGTCTTCGTGATAAGCCGAAGCAGATCCAGCACAGTCGGTACCTGCAAGTCCCCCCAAGAGGGTCCATCAAGGTACTCGAGATCAACTGCCTATTGTGATTCATCTGGCGACCCGTCGAGGAACGCGGGCCAGGTTCCGTAGCTGCCTCTCCAACCCTTGGTAGCCGGTGTTCTCCGGATCAAGCGCCAGCAGCCTCCGGCTGTGCACCAGCGCCTTCCCGAACTCCCGCCGGTCGCGATGTATGGTGGCCAACGCAAAGAGGAGATCCGGGTCATGTGGCCTGAAACCGAGCGCTCTTTTCAGGACACTGACCGCCCGGGCCGAGTCTCCCAGGGAGTTGAGCGCTATTCCGTAGACGTAGGCATGGCGGCTGTTGTCCGGCTCCAGCTCGGCGGCTTGGGCCAGGTGGCCCAGGGCCGCCCGGCGCTCGCCGGTTCGGACCAGCAGCAGGCCCAGGGCGTGTTGCGCCGAAGCCGATCGGGGGGCTGCATTCAGCGCCTCCAGCAGCAGCTCCTTGCCCTCGCCCTCCCGGTCCATCTCCCGGTAGAGGTCTGCCAGATTCAGATAGGCCGGGATGAAGGCCCGCTCCAGGGAGATTGCCTGCCTGTAGGAAGCTTCAGCTCGTTCGAAGTCCCGCTGATCCCGGTAGAGGTCCCCCAGGTTGAGGCGGCCGCCGGGGTGGTCGGCATGGAGCCGCTGCACCTCTTCGTACTCGCGGACGGCCGAGGCTCGGAGCCGGAGTTGCCGGCGTGAAAGCCCGGCCGGGGAAGACCCGGCCAGGGAGCGGCCGGCCAGGGTCCGCACCAGCCGCACCGGATCCTCCAGGGCCGCCTGCAACAGAGGTTCGCGCTGGTGGGGCGGCAACGATCCCAGGGCTTCGACTGCCGCTGACCGCACCAGCGGGCTGGGATCCTCGACCAGTTCTCCAAGCGCCTCGGAGGCGTTCCCTCCGGGATAGTTGTCCAGCAGCGAGACGGCGGTGGCCCGAACGATGGCGGGCTGGTGGGGGGCCTGGGCCAACCGGATGAGATCCGCTCCCAGGCCGGGAATTCCCTTGCGGGCGGCGGCCAGGGTTTCGCCGAAGTGCTTGTCCCTGGGGCCGGCCCCGTACCATCGCTGAAAGTGTCCTACCGCCCATTGGGTGGACCGGTCCCCATGGCAATTGTTGCAGGCGTTGGGCGTCCCCAGGCTGGCCGTCAAATCGGGGCGCGGGACGCGAAAACTGTGGTCGCGCCGCGGATCCACCACCATGTAGGTCCGGGCCGGCATGTGGCACTCCACGCACCGGGCCCCGCGGGAGCCGGGCGGATGGTGGTGGTGGGAGCGTGAGGCATAGGTCCCGGTGTTGTGGCAGCGAGTGCACAGCCCATCGCCCTCTTGGCGGAGCCGGGCGCTGTGGGCGTCGTGGCAATCGGTGCAGGCCACCCCCTCCTGAGCCATGCGGCTCTGCAGGAAGGATCCGTAGACATAGACCTCCTCCTGAATCTGGCCGTCCGGGAAGTAGAGGTCTTCTTCCAGCAGGCTCAAGTTGTGGGTGTTCAGCAGCGACGCTCCATGGACGTAGTCCTCGCTGATGAGACCCCGCCTGGAGTGGCAGCGGGCGCACATCTCCGCCTGGGTGTGGGCGGCCAGAGGGGGAGTGCGCCGGGGCCTGCCGGTGCTCTCATCGCGGGTCCAGACGGCAGGCTCGGCCTCCTTCAGCCGAATGGACAACCCAGGGTCGGGGACACCCGTTCCGGCCTCTCCGCGAGCCCTGGCCTCGGCCCACTCGACGTGGGCGGCGCCCGGTCCGTGGCAGGCCTCGCAGGACACGTCCACCTCGGTCCAGCGGGTCTGGTAGGACTCGGTCGACGGATCGAAGTTCTTGCGCAGACCGGTGGAGTGGCACTCGGCGCAGCCGGTGTTCCAGTTCTGGGAGATCCGGGTCCAGAAGAGAAGGTCTCCGGGATCTACACGCTGGCTGCTGTAGAGGTGGAACCAACGCTGGCCGCCCTCTTCGCTGGGACGGGAGTCCCAGCAGAGGGGCAGGCACTGCAGCCGCCCTCCCGGAAACTCCACCAGGTACTGCTGCAGGGGGTGCACTCCAAAGGTGTACTTGACCTGGAACTCTTCGACGGCTCCCGAGGCCCCTTCGGTCGAGACCAGGAATTTGCCGTCCCGGCGATAGAACCTGGAAGTCACTCCCAAGTGGGTCAAGGTGGCATCCTCGAAATTGCCCAGAACGGTCCGGTCGCTGGCCGGATCCATGGCCAGATCGTGATGGGATCCGATGTAGGCGGCGTACTCCTCTGGGTGGCAGGGTTGGCAAGCCTTCCTGCCGGTGTAGCCGGCCGGAGCAAGATCTCGGGAAGGCCCCCGGCAGCCGGCGACGGCCAGCAAGACCAGGGCGATGACTGCCGGGTTGGCCAGCTTGAAACAACAGAAAAAAAGAGCTATCCACGAAGGCACACGAAGGACCACGAAGACACACGAAGAAAGGCGGTGAGGGGAACCGGAGGCCGTTAATAAAGACGAACCACGAATGAACACGAATAGACACGAATAGGAATGGATCTCTTTCCGTTTTTCTTCGTGGCCAATCGGCAACAAGGACCCTGTTCGGTTGATCCGGTTGTCTACCAATTGAACATGGATACACAGGATGCACAGGATAAACAGGACGAGAGGCTGTTGCAGAGGAAGCTGACTCACGCGAAACGAGACACTGGATACCTGCAATCGGGGCAAGGGGGTTGAGTACGATAATCCTGTGCATCCATGTAAAAAATCTTTTTGCGCTCGGGGCCGAGACCAAACGCCGGAACTTGAAGGGCGTCACTTCGTGTCCTTGGTGGATTTCTTTTTCCCCTTCCTGTTTTCTTCGTGGCCCTTCGTCGCCCTTCGTGTGTCTTCGTGGATAACTCTTTTTTTCTGTTTCAGGTAAGCCGCGCCCCCGCGCCCCACGACGGGCGGATCATTCGAGAGAGAAACAGGGGACCCGGATGGCGTATCGGGAACACGGAAAGGTGCCGGCTCCCCTCGGCGTCTCGCTTCGTGTGTCTTCGTGGATAGCTCTTTTTTCCTGTTGTTTCAGGTAAGGCAAGCAGTCCGGGCCGGTTTAGATCAAGCCTTCGATGGGCAGGCCGCTTTCTCCGCCGATGGAGTTGGCGATCTTGACGGGTCGCTGGATGGGGGTCATGTATTCCTTGGTCCAGTCTATCCCCAGCGCCTTGTAGACGGTGGCGAACAGGTCTCCGATGGTCACCATGCGGTCCGCTACCCGCGCCCCTCGTTCGTCGCTGGCGCCGATCACCTGCCCGCCCTGAATCCCCCCGCCGCCCAGCACCAACGACCAGCAGTGGGGCCAGTGGTCCCGGCCGCCCCGGGGATTGACATGGGGAGTTCTGCCGAATTCTCCCATGGCCAGGACCAGCGTGGAATCGAGGAGGCCCCGCTGGTCCAGATCCTTCATCAGGGCAGAGAGCGCCTGATCGAAGGGAGGGGCCAGCAGGTCCCGATTGTACTTGTCGTTCTCCACGTGGCACAGGTCCCACTCGGTCATGTCATAGCCGGCGGCCGTGGCAAACCGGCAGCCTCCTTCGATCAGCCGGCGCGCCAGCAGCACGCTCTGGCCGAAACGGTGCCGGCCGTAGTCGTCCCGGGTCTTCTCCGATTCCTGCGAGAGGTCGAAGGCCTGTCGGACCTGCGGGGAACCGAGGATGGTCAGCGCCTGCTGCCTGAAGTCGTCCAGGGCCGCGAACTCGGCCTGCTGCTCCTGGTTGCGATAGAGGCGGTCCACCACCTCCAGGAAGGAGCGGCGATGGGACACCCGGTCCATGCCGATTTCCTTGGGAAGCACCAGGTCGGGAACCTGAAAGTCTTCTTGGGCGGGATCGGGGACCACCATGGGCTGGTAGCGGGCCCCGATGAAACCCGCGTTGAAGTAGTTCAGGTAGGGCCGGTCGATGGGCGGGGCGATCACGTAAGGGGGCATGTTGCGGCGGGGGCTGAGCTCCCTGGCGATGATGGACCCCAGACTGGGAGACTCCAGGGCCGAGTTGGGACGGTGTCCGGTGATCGCGTAGTAGGTCGCCTGCTGGTGATCGATCTCCTCGGTATACATCGAGCGGATAATGGCCAGCTTGTCCATGTGCCGGGCCACCCGGGGCAGCAGCTCGGAGATCCGGATGCCGGGGACATTGGTCGAAATGGGCGCAAAGGCGCTGTTGGGCTTGGGGTCGAAGGTGTCGACCTGGCTGGGCCCGCCCTCCAGCCACAGCAGAATGCAGGCCTGGGCCTTGGCGGCCGGTTTTGCCGGGGAGTCCGAGGCCGCCATCAGGTGTTTGAGCTGCAGGTAGCGGCTCAGGCTGAGCCCGAAAAGACCCAATGAGCCCGCTCGCAGGAAGCCCCTGCGCGTGAGGTGGATCCCGTTCAAACAGGGATTAAGGGTCGATTTCACTATCGCCTTCCGCGGGCTGGCCATCTGTATCCTGCTTCTTCTTTAGCCACGCCCCGATACCAGCGCCGATGGCCAGACCCAGTGCCACACCAGTCCCAATTTCGTTCAAAGCGGCACCGATAGCCACACCGAAAACGATGCCCAGCCCTGCATAATGAGCGACCGGGTCATTTGATTTGGGCTTGCAAGCCATAGTGTCCTGTTGTGAACGACGAATCTTCTTTGTCGGGAGCCGGAGGCGACCCTCCGGGCCGTGCCACGAATCCCTTGCCGGAGGCCGAGAATCTCCTAGTGATTATAAGCGAACTCCCGGGAGGCGATCACCCCCCAGAGAAGATCTTCCAGCGCCTGCTTTCGGGAAGGCCAAGAACCGATCATCCCCACCAGTTGCGTGGTCTCCTCCGGCGTGGGAAGCCGGGACAGGGCGGCCAGGTAGAATTCTTCCACGATTTCTCTGTCGGCAGCCGCCGACCGCAGCAGCCGATCGATTCGGCCTCCCTTTGCCGACAGCTTGTCGGTGTAGGCCGGTCCGGCCAGCATGTGGAGGGCCTGGGCCAGGCTGGCTCCGCCCTTGCGTTCCGGCACCGCCGTCCGGCCGGGCCGCCCGTAGATATCCAGAAACCGGGACGGGTGGAGGTCGGGATGGACGATGTTCATGGCTCGGGTGCCGGCGGGCTGGCGGCCGCCGTATTCCCGCTCGTCCTTGCCTTCGAAGACCTCGGGGATGCCGGTGATCTGGCAGATCATGTCCAGCAGGATTTCAGCGTCCAGATTCCTGGGCAGGGCCCGGGAGTAGTTGGCGCCGTCTCCCCGGTTGGTGCGGTTGGGCCGGCCCGAGCGCTGGTAGGTGTTGGACTGCACGATCAGCCGGATCAGGCCCTTCAGGTCGTAGCCGCTGGAGCGAAAATGGCGGGCCAGCTTGTTCAGCAGGTCAGGATGGCTGGGCGGGTTGGTGAGGCGAAAGTCGTCCACCGGGTCGACGATCCCGCGCCCGAAGAAGTAGCTCCAGAATCGGTTCACGATGGCCTCTTCAAAGAGAAGCTCCTCCGATGAGGTGAACCAGTCGGCCAGCCTCGGCCGGGGATCCGTCCTTTCCTCGACCGGCAACGGTCGGCCGTCCGGGTAGATGGCCTCGACTTCCCGCCTGGTGCGGGGATGGAGCAGCCGGCCGTCGGCCCCGAACTCCTCGTGACCGATGGGATCGTCCACGGCAGCCATGGTGGTCCAGAAATAGGTCAGGTTCTTGAAGAAGCCCGTCAAGCCCCAGAACTGGTCTTGGGTCCAGGAGTCGAAGGGGTGGTCGTGACACTGGGCGCAGTCCAGCCGCCGGCCCAGAAACACCCGGGCCTGCTCGGTCATCACGTCCTGAGGGAGGCGAATCTCGTCGGCTCCCCAGAGATGGCGAGTGGGGCCGTCGTACCCCTGGCCGGCCATGCGCTCCCGGGCCACCTGGTCGAAGGGCTTGTTGCGGGCAATGGCGTCGCGGATCCATTCCCAGTACATCTTGACTTTGTCCCGGCCACCTTGTTCATGGGAGACTCGGAACAGATCGGCCAGGCGGAAGGTCCAGTAGTCGAGGTACTCCGGAGAGTTGAGGAGGGTGGTGATCAAGCGGTCCCGCTTGCCCGGGTCGCGGCTCTCCAGGAACTCCCGCACCCGCCGTGGAGGGGGCAGGGTTCCCGTCAGGTCCAGGCAGACTCGCCTCAGGAACTCCTGGTCGCTGGAGCGTTCCGAGGGCAGGATGCTGAGGCGGCGCAGCTTTCGCCGGACCTCCTCGTCAATGAAATTCCGGGGAGTCTCCCGGGGAAACTCCTCGAGAATCCTGCTCACCACGCCCACGGACACGCTAGCCGCCTGGCGCGGCGCCTGAACCAGCACGGTGGCCTCGCCGGGCTCACGGACCCGGAGCAGGCCGTCATCATCCACCTCGACCACCTCTTCGGCGGTGGATTGGTAGCGCACACCGCGAGTGAAATCCTCTCGGCTGCCGTCGGACAACCAGGCGGTGACGACCAGTTGCTGACTCCGTTCCCGCTCCAGCACGACCTGACGGGGCATGACCTCCAGGCGGACGATCTCCGGGCCGCCGTTTCCGTAGGGGGCTCCCTGGCGAATCCATTGAAGCAGGGCACGATAGTCGGGCCCGGCCGGGTCCAGCCGCCGGCCGCCTCCGTGGGGCGCCTGCAGGGTCGGCTTCAACAGGAGCAGGCTCTTGTCGGGCTCATCCAGCCGAATCCTGGGATTTTCGGGACCGGCCGACTCCAGGCTGTAAATCTGAAAGGTCCCGCCCCGCACGATCCATCGATGGTCCTCCCGGGGATTGCCGGCCTGACTGGAGAGCTTGAACCCGCCGCGGCCCTTGACGCTGCCGTGGCAATGGCTGTCGTTGCAGCCTTGCCGGGTGAGGATTCCCTCCAGGTCCAGGGCGAAGCTGGGGGCGCGGGTCCTGGCGGAGTCCTGCACGCGTATGGTGCTCTCCGCCGCGCGGCCGCCGAATTGGGCGGTCAAGCGAGCCTCGCCGCTGGCCAGGGCAACGACCCGAGCCCGGTCGTCTACCTGGGCCACCCGTGGATCCGACAGGGAGAATCGGGCCTGCCGAGAGAGGTCCCGCTTCACCCCATCGCTGTAAGCACCGGTGAGCAGAACCTGCTGGGATGCGTCCTTGCCCCGCAGGGTGACAGCCCGGGGTTGAAGGCTGAGGGACAGGAGCTTGGGGGTGGCTGTGGCCTTTACGTGGCCTGGTGCCTGTGCGGATTCGGCCGCTTCCTTTTCCGCATGGCTTGGCTGTCCAGCCGCCAGCACCAGTGCGGCCATGGTCACCCCGAGGGCCAGCTTAGCTCTACGAAGGCCTCGATTGTCGTTGCGGAAAGCATTCATCGGACGATCTCGAATAACGGGCTGCCGGGCATCCGCATGACGGCCGTAGCACCGGGCGCATCCGGATGGCCACCGGTTCAGGGCGAATTGGCGGAAACGTGGCGACGATTCCCTTCCAGGACCATCAGGTGCACCTTCCCCACGGGCAGCGGCGGGCCCATCTTCCCCGAAACCACTGGGCGAGCCCGGATGCGAAGGACACGGGGCATACGGGTGGCCGGGGCATCGGAATCGGCCACGATCATGATCGAGGTGGCGCCCTGTTGCGGCATGTACCGTTCCTTGGGGCCCTGATCCAGGTGAGGCGGAGTCTCCGGTCGATAGTCGGTGCCGGGGAGGGCTTCCACGCCCGGGGGCAGTCCTTCGACCTGAAGGAGGATCTGTCCGGCAAACCCTTCCTCCTGCCCGGTGGTGACGGTCAGCTTGCCGGCTTTTCCCGGAACCAGGTTGAGCCGGTCCTCCCGGACCGTGAGCTCTCCCGCGTGGGGAATCTGGGGCCGCACCAGCAGGCGGTAGCGGAAGTTGGAAGCCCCGTTCCGCTGGGTCGTGTCGCGGACCCGCAGGGTGTAGGTTCCGCCCTGCAGGAAGGTATGGATCGTCTTGGGTTCGATGGTTTTGCTGTAGGAGAGGGCCTGGCGGACCACTCGCCGGTAGACATTGCTCAGCACCACCCGTCCGGCTTCGTCCAGAACGGCCCACCGTGGGTTGAAGTCGGGGAGGGTCGCCTCGGGGGTCTCCAGCTCGAAGCTGAGCTTCCGGCCGGATTGGACCCGGAAGGAAACCAGCCGGTCCAGGTCGCCGGGATGGTCGATGGCGCCCTCCACCAGGAATGGGAGAGTGGCTGCCGGGGTCGGACCGCCGCTGTCGTTGGGTTCCTGCTCCTGGAATATAGAGAAGGCGGAAAGGCCGGAATCGCTCCCCTCCTCCTGCGGCGGCCCGCTGTCGCCCTCCATCGTGGCGCCCGCTCCGTTGCCGGGTTCCACCGTCCTGGCCAGGATCCGCCGGATGTGATCCGGCCGGATGGGTCGCGAGAAGCTTCTTTCGCGCCAGGGTTCCGGTCCGGAGCCGTTGGCGGTGGCCGGTGGCCGTTCCGGAGTCGCCGGGTCTTTGGGGGTGATCCGCAACTGGTAGCTGAACTCGGCGCTGCCCAGGTTGTAGAAGGATCCCACCTCCAGCAGGTAGGGGCCGGCTTGGCGAAGCCGGGCGTCGATAAGCGGATTAGGCCGGGGATTGGCCTTGGACTTGTCGTCATAGGCCAGCCGATGGAGGCGGCTCTCGTCGAACCAGCTCCCGCGGGGCCGGTAGAGCGTCAGCACCGAGTCGAAGCCGCCCCGGTAGCCGGCGCGTCCTCCCATGGACGTTCCGGACGGGTTGGAGATCAACTCGAAGCGGAGGTGCTGGCCGGCGACGGCCTCAACCGCGTAGAGGTTCCTCTCTCCGGGCCGGCTGATGACGCCGTCAATGGCGCAGGGGAAGTCGATCGTTTGGGGCCTGGGCGCTTCGCCCGAGGGCGGGTTTCTCTCGGCCACCGAAGGAAGGTCGTGGACCAGAAAGGTCAGCGGCCCCGAAACTCCCCGCGGGGAGACCACCCGCAACTGGTAGCGGCCTGTCCCCGCCGAGGGGTCGATCCTTATTGCGAGGGTCAGCTCCTGATCTTTGGGCGATTCTTGCGAAGGGGAACCCTCGCCATCGGCCGCCAACTCCTCGACGCGCTCGACGATGGCGGTAACGCCCGCCCGATCGAACCGGGCGGCATAGGCCCCCTGGAGGGATCGGCCCCGCAGGGTGGCCTCCAGCCTGGCTCCGCGCTGTCCGCCCAGAGGGGCAATGGAGAGGGCCTGGGGCTCCGATCCCTCGGAAGTCGCAGGGAACAGCAAGGCCATCACGGCCAGGATCAGAATTCGTCGGCTTAAGAGGGTCATGTTTCCGGGATGGAGGCGGCTCAATTCCCGGATTCATTATGCCTCAAGCGGATACGGCGAACAAAGTGACAGGAATGAGGTGTTGCCGGTCACTTCAGGCTGGACAGCTCGACCGTTTCAAAGTGAAGACGCTTGCCGGCACGCATGCTGGCCCCACCCACCAGCAGCAGGCGGCCATTGAACGGCAGCATGCGGTGAAAGAAGCGGTCGTCTACGAGCTTGGCCGAAATGCGCCAGGCGTCATTCCCCTCTTCCAGGACCTGGATATTGCCGTTGTAGGTGCTCACCAGGAGGCGCCCATCCACGGTGAAGGCCGAGGATCCGAAGCCTTCCATCCCCTTGCCGCGGTCGGCCTCGGCCTTGGGATCGATCAGGCTCGGCGCCTGGGACCACTGTCCGCTGGCCAGGTCGTAGGCATCGACCCTGGTGGTCGGCCCACCCTTCTGTTGCATACCGCCAATGACGTACAGTTTGCCGTTCCGGTGTCCGAGGGAAACCGCTCGCCGCAGGAAAGGTGGCTCGGAAAGTGATTCCCAGACGATTTTGTCCCGGGAAAGATCGGTCACCCAGGCCGTCCGGTGCCACTCGGGATCTTCACCGCCCAGGCGCCAGCCACCGGCAACGTAGAGCTTGTCCCCGATCACCACGGCGTCATGAGAGGACCGGGGCTCCGGCAAGGACGGCAGCGGCTCCCACTTGCCCGTTTCCGGATGGAAGCGGACGAAGTCGGCCACTGAACGCAAATCGTGGTCGTCGTCCTCTTCGTTGTGCGCCGTGAATCCACCCACCCGGTACAACTTGCCGCCGTGGGCCACCATGGCCAGCCCCTGCAGGCGGGGACCCTTGGCGATGGTTTCCCAGTCCGCGGGCCGGCGGAGATTCAAACGGCTCAACTCGCCGGACTGGCTGGTGTTGGAATAATGGTGGGGCCGTCCGAAATGCCCCCCGTAAACATACAGCCAGTCGCCGATCACCGCGGCTCCGAAACTGGTGATTCCCCGGGGAAGGTCGGTCAGAGGCGCCCCTGGGCCTGAGGATGTTGCGGATGTGCCGGAAATCTTGTCGGAACCGGTCGCCAGGACAATAGCCAACATCAATCCCAACATGCGCAGCGTTGCCATTCTGATACCTCCACTAATCGCATAAATCATGAAGCTGGTCCCCGCAGGGAACAGCATTATAGTGAACATGAATATCATTTTCAACATATAATTCTGGAGTCCTCCAAAGGATGGACCTGACTGGGGGAATCAGGGCGTTTCCGTGGCAAGGATTCTCGGCAGAGAGGGATAGCCCCCTCGCGACTGGCCCCCAGGCAACAGAAAGTGGTATGGTCTCTACGCTTCATTTCCGCGCTGACAGAAGCAGGTTGCTGAGAGGTCCGCGATGGACGGTTGGGCAACGACCTGGTGGTTCTGGGTGCTGTTGGGGCTCGCGCTCCTGTTTCTGGAACTGGTGACACCTACAGGCTTCTACCTCCTGTTTTTCGGTGTGGCCGCCGTCCTGGTGGGACTGCTGGCCGCCGTGGGACTGGACGGGCCGGCCTGGTTGCAATGGCTGCTCTTTTCCCTGCTCTCGATCGGCAGCCTGCTGTTGTTGAGGGGGCGGCTGCAGGAAAGAATGAGGCGCGCCGCTCCCGCTCAGCCGGATAACGACCTGGTGGGCCGGACCGCCGAGTCGCTCGAAAACATTGCCGTGGACGGATATGGACAGGTCGAGCTGCGCGGGACTTCCTGGAGAGCCAAAAACGTGGGCTCGGAGCCTATAGCCCAGGCGGAGAGCTGCCAGGTCGACCGGGTCGAGGGCGTGGTGTTGTGGGTTCGCAAACCCTACTCTTTTGAACGGGTGAACGGAGGAAAACACTGATGACTGCCGAGCTGATCGTACTCTTCCTGCTGGCGCTGCTGGTACTGTTCATTCTGGCCAAGACCGCGGTGGTGGTTCCGCAGCAGAGCGCCTATATCGTGGAGCGGCTGGGGAGGTACAGCGGCACGCTGAACGCGGGGTTCCATATTCTCATCCCCTTCCTGGATGTCATCCGCTACAAGCATTCCCTGAAGGAGGTCGCCATAGACATTGCCGAGCAGATCTGCATCACCCGCGACAATGTCCAGGTATCGGTGGACGGGGTCCTCTACCTCAAGGTGCTCAACGCGGAGAGAGCTTCCTACGGCATCACCAACTTCGTCTTCGCCATTTCCCAGTTGGCTCAGACCACCCTGCGCAGCGAAGTGGGCAAGATCGAGCTCGACCGCACCTTTGAAGAGCGGACCAACATCAATACCGCGGTAGTGAGCGAGCTGGACAAGGCCTCCGACCCCTGGGGGGTGAAGGTCCTGCGTTACGAAATCAAGAACATCAAGCCCCCCCGGGATGTGCTGGATGCCATGGAAAAGCAGATGCGGGCCGAACGGGAAAAGCGGGCGGTCATTCTGAATTCCGAGGGCATTCGGGACGCGGCCATCAACGAGGCCGAGGGCAGAAAGCAGGAAGTCATCAAGAACTCGGAAGCCAAACGCACCCAGCAGATCAACGAGGCCGAAGGAGAAGCGGCCGCCATTCGCAGCGTGGCCGGCGCCACCGCCGAGGGGATCGTCAAGGTGGCTGAAGCCATTCAAAGCCCCGGCGGGGGGCAAGCCCTTCAACTGCGGGTGGCCGAGCAGTACATCGCCGAATTCGGCAAGCTGGCCCAGGAAGGAAACAGCCTGATCATGCCGGCGTCGGTGAGCGACGTCGGGTCCATGGTGGCCATGGCCATGAACATCATCAAGCAGGACAGCTCCACCGGCTCTCCACCCTCCAAGGGCCGGTAAGCGGGATCCCTGGCTCCGCACGCCTGAAACAACAGAAAAAAAGAGCTATCCACAAAGGCGCACGAAGGACGACGAAGGGCCACCAAGAAACACAATGTTCTTGACCCACTCAATGGGAACAGCCCTTGGGTTCGGGTGGGGGAAAACGCAGCCAGTCAGCTTCCCGTGCGACAGCGTCTCGTCCTGTCAATCCTGTGCATCCTGTGCATCGATGTTCAATTGGTAGATAACCGGATCAACGGGACAGGGTCCTTGTTGCCGATAGGCCACGAAGAAGAACCGAAAGAAATCCATTCGTGGTTCGTCTTTATCAACGCCCCTCTGTTTCACTCTCGAACGATCCGTCCGGCAGGGCGAGAGCGCTGCCGATCTCCCTACACCCATCGATCTTCACCAGGTGAATAGCTCGTCCCTTGAGGGGAAGTCGGCTTCACAATACGCCGGGGATGACTGCGCGGCGGGAGGGCGGGTAGTCGGGGAAGGTCTGCCGGCACCACCGGTGGCGCCAGAGGGCGCGGGGTATCAGGTTGGCGGCGGTCCACAGGGCGAAGGCCAGCGCCGGCAGCGACCAGGCCATCAGTGCAAACCCGATCCACTCGACCATCTCGCCCGTCAGATTCGGCGACGTCAGGAAGCTGAAAACGCCGCCCCTCGGGATGAGGTAGCGCCCCTGCTGTTGGCGGCGTTGCCGAGCCAGGCGGTAGTCGGAGGTCACGTTCAAGGTGGCTCCCATCAGGAACAGAACCGCGCCGGCCATGAAGCGGCCGTCCAGCAGCCACTCGCGTGGATAAGCGGCCGCGTATCCCAGGAACCAGCCGTTGAGCAGGCCGTTGATGACATTGAAGGCGAAGCCGGAGGCGCAGGTGACGACCGGCATCGGCCGGCTGTAGCGCGGCACGATCCAGGGCCACACCAGGGTCCGGTGGGCGTAGTGGATCACCCAGGCGGCGACCAGCAGGTCGGCCACCAGGTGCCGGTTGCCGCCCAAGAAGTACATTGCCGGCAGCACGCTCAACGCCGGCAGCTCCATGACCACCCAGCCCCAGCGCGCCGCCACCCGCGGGCCGCGCGGGTTTCCACCGGTGCGGCCGACGTGGTCGGTGCCCACCAAGCTGTAGATGAAGACGGGTACCGCCAGTGCGGCCCATAGCACGACCATGGAGTCGAAGCCGGACAAGCTGAAGGTCATGCTTGCACTCCCCGGGAGGTGGGGCTCACTCCATTCGACGGATCCACTCGCGGATCAGCTCGACCGCCTGGCGATCGACCAGTGAAGTGGCCAGTTGGGGCATCTTGCCCCGGTCGCGGGTGGCCATGCGGTGGAGCAGGACGGAGCGGTCCGGATCGCCGGGAGCCACCAGCCTGGCTTCGGGGATGTCGAACTTGTGGTGCCGGGGTTCCAGGTCCACCATCTTCATGTCTTCCAGGCTCTTGGAGAACTCCAGCGAGATCTGGGAGTTGCCTCCACCCGCCTGCACGTGGCACTGGGCGCAGTTGGAGTGCAGGTAGGAGCGGGCCCGGGCCTGCAGCGGAGCCCGCGGGTCGTAGGGGTCGACCAGGCGGGGGAAGGCCGACGACCAGTGAAAGGGCAACTCGGCCGGCAGCACCGCCTGGCCCGCGCCGGCGGCCGTGATTTCCTCCACCCGCGAGTCCAGCCGGTAGCGATTGACCCCGCTCCCTTGCAACTGCTTCCGCAGGGACTTCCTGTCCTCGTCCGACCAGGCCGGCTTCAGCACCCCCAGGTAGTGCAGCGCCTCCAACTGGTTGGCCGTAACCCCTCCATAGTCGTGTTCCCTGTTCATCTGGGGCGTCGACAGCCCCAGGACGAAGTTGGCGGCCCGGCTGTGGCAGACCATGCACTCGCTCCGGCTGGGGAAGCGCCAGTCCAGCCGGCGCTTCCCGCCTTCGGCCAGGCTGATCTCAACCGAGGCATCCAGTCCTTCGCTCGCGACCAGGTGGGCTTCGGTCTGATCCCGGTTCCAGGCATAGGAGTAGCCGACCCATTCGCCTTGCTTCCTGGTAAGCAAGCGGGTCTCGATCCAGCGACGTTTGCCGCTGTCCGAGTCGAATCCGAACGACTTGACCAGCACCGTCCGGTCCGGGAAGTTCCAGCCCAGGTTGGAAATCATGCTTACAGGGCCGCCGGACCGTCTCCGGCCTTCGTCCTTCCCATCGCTCGCCGGCAGATAGAGGAACCGTTCCTTGAAAGCGCCGTCCGACCAAAGGGGGGCGTTCACCGAGTAGGGGATCATGCCGGGCGTCAAGCGGTGGCCCGGGACCGAGGCAAACAACCCGGTTCCGCTCAGGCGCCGGGGGAAGCGATCGCTGCTGTCGGGCGCGGCGTTGACTTCCAGGGAATAGAAGCCTCCCTTTCCCTTGTCCCGGTAGTCGAGCACCAGCAAGTTGCCGTCAGCGTCCACCTCGAAGGCGACGATGGCCAGGGTGGTGTCGGCCAGCTCCTTGTGCCAGACGACTTTCCGGCCCTCCAACCTGGCGCCCCAGATCTTGCCGGTGGAATGGTCGCCGTAGATGTAGGCTCCCCGCAGTTCCGGGAACCGGGAGCCGTAGTAGACCAGGCCTCCGGTCATGGAGCGGGCCTCGGAGTGCGGGTGTTCCAGCAGGGGCTTGGAGACCGGAGTCGGTCCCAGCTCGCGGTTGGCATAGAAGATGTGGCTGCCCTCGTAGACGCTCCAGCCGTAGTTGGCTCCCCTTTCCACCAGGTAGACCTGTTCCCAGAGGTCCTGTCCGTTGTTGCCCACCCAGAGATGCCCGGTTCCGGGGTCCACCGACATGCGCCAGGGGTTGCGAAAACCGTAGGCCCAGGTCTCGGGGCGGGCTCCCTGCATGCCGGTGAATGGATTGTCCGGAGGCACCGAGTAGAGCCGCCCCGGATCCGGGCGGTCGACGTCGATCCGAAGCACCTTGGCCAGCAGATGGTCCAGACCCTGGCCCTTGAGGTTGGTGTCTGAATCGCTGGTCCCGTCGCCGGAGGTGACATACATCAGGCCTTCGGGGCTGAAGGCGATGGCGGCGCCGTCATGTCCGTTGGACTCCCATTCGATGATCACCTCGGCCGAGTCGGAGTGAAAATGGTGGGGTGGCGCGCGGTCCACCCGATAGCGGGTGATGCGAACGCGCTTGTCGCCGTCGCCAACCCGGTCGTTGCTGCCGATGAAGAGGTAACCGTTCTCCTTGAAGGCGGGATGAAAGGCGATGCTGTAGGCCAGCGCCTTCCCGAAGTGGTGCAGGACTTGGTAGGCGCCGTCAGCCGGGTCTCCGGTGGTCCGGCACAGGCGCGGCTCCGCTTTCCCGGGGTCCTGGTCGATGAACCACAACCTGCGGCTTCCAGGCTCCTTCGCTACCACCACCGGGTTGGTCAACGAGAGCTTGGGGAAGGCTCGCACCACCCGGTAGGGCGGGGGTGGGTCGGGGGAACCCACCACCCGCGAGGGTACCGATTGCCATCGGCTCTTGAGTTGCTGCAGGGCGTTGGGGCCATTCCGGTCGGCCCCGGCCGAACCCGGGCGAAAGGCGGCCAGCAGGACGAGCAGAGCCACCGGGAGGCAGAGCCAATACAGTCCCCCCGGAAGAGCGGGCGGCATGGTGGTGAGGCGGAAGCGCATTCCTGGCCGGTCTGGGTCAAAGGCCGATCCGGTTGCTGGATCGAGGATCCCGGGTCAAAGTACCGCTGTGAAAGGTTCCCTGCATGCAGCGGTCCCGCCAGGCCTTGGAGGCGTCATACATCTCTTCTTCCGTGTCGATGCGGTTGATCAGGACCGCCGGGCGGTGGGGTCGGGCCCGGTCGACCACCAATCCCTGGGCACTCACCACGAAGCTTGGCCAGGCATGGCGGCGGGTCCCGTTGTTGGCGCTGACCGCAAAATAGTTGCTGGCCGCCGCGGCCTGGATGGTGGTCGAAACCCAGGTGTTGTAGTTGTGATAGCTCTGCAGACTGCCGCCGGCGTTGTGAAAGGAGACCAGCATGAGCTGGACTCCGAGCCGCTTGTACTGGCGAAACAGCTCGGGGTAGCGGAAGTCGTGGCAGATCAGCAGGCCACAGACCACATTCTGCACCTGGAAGGTCACGAAGGCCTGACCGGGGCTGTAGTGGTGAAGGTCGCCGTCGTCGTCGTGGTCTCCGGTGCAGAACATCTTGTCGTAGCGGTTGACCAGGCGCCCCCGGTTGCTCACCACGTAGAGCGAGTTGTGGGGCTTGTGCTTGCCCGACAGTGGATGGTTGGACCCGACCACCACCCACAGATTAAGCTCTCCGGCCAGCCCCATGATCTCTTCCATGGCGGCCGAAACGGCTTCCCAGTCCATTTCCCGGACGGACTTCAGTTCGCTCCCCAGGTAGCCGGTCAGGCAGGCCTCGGAAAAGTGAACCAAGTCAGCCCCTCTGGACTTTGCCTGCTTCATCTGGCGAGTGATGGACCGGAGGTTCTTTGCAACCTGAGTCCGGATTTCAAACTGGCAGGTGGCCAGGGTCAGTTGAGCCATGTGGTTCTCCTTGGGGCTAGGCCCATTCGCGCCGAACGGCGATCAGCGCGGCCAGCGCCGGGCCAGCCCGGGCAACTCCGGAAAGGGCGCGTGCGGTTCGGACTGGTACCAGTAGGCCACCGAGGCGATGTCATCGGCCAGCGGCTGGTACTTGCCGTTGGGCCACCAGCCCAAGGCCTGGATGGTGACGCGCAGATCCTGCCGGAAGCAGATCGGATCCCGGATGTGCCAGCGGTAGAGGCTCCACTTGGGGGGGCCGTCGTCTCCGGGATGCTTGAGCACGTTGCCGGCGTAGGCCGTGCTGTAGGTCTCGGGGAACCCGAAACTTCCGCAAAAGTAGTCCTCGGTGCCGGTTCCGCAGATGGTGGGGAATTCCTTGTCCCCGTCGATGAAGAACTTGATCTCCCCTTCCCCGAACCAGCCGTCCGACAATTGCGTCCAGGCCAGGAAGGTCCCGGCGTACTTGCCCTGCCCGCGGATGTCGTCCACGATCGCGTACTCGGGATGGTCGCGGTCTGTGACGGCCCGCCGCCACTGGGCGTGCAGATAACCGGCGCCCTCGGGGACTTCGGTCTCCGCATAGGTGATCTGATAGGTGAGAAGCCCCAGTTCCTCCTGGTCTTCGTTGGTGAAGCTGATCCTGGCCCGGCGGCGGAAGGGCATGGGCCAGTAACAGTTGAAGGCCGACTTGGGGTTGACGGTCACGGCCAGGGAGTTGACCGGGGCGAACCGGTTGTGGCCCACGGCGAAGAAGTCGGAGACGGGAGTCTCGATGGAGGGCGTTTCCTCCCCGTCCCAGTAGAAGCGCAGGACGTGGGAGCGTCCCCTGGCGGGATCGGCCACCAGCCAGATGTGCTGGATCAGGCCCGGTCCCTCGACGTCCATGAGGGTCAGGGTCTCACCGGGTTTCACCTTGTAGAAGGGACTGACCTTCCATCCCTGCCCCAGGTCGCTGGCGGCGTGGCTGAAGGGGAGCGTTCCGGGATCGGGCACCGCCCTGCCGCCCCGCCCCTTCTCGCCGGTGGGATTCTCGGGGGATACGGAGCGAGTTCTGGCCTGACTCGGTAGCGGGAGGCCCCCCAGTCCCAGCCCAAGTTGTTCCAGTGCATCCATGGGATTCCTTTTTGTGTCCCGGCCTGAGTCGAACGGTGCTTTGGGTTGCCAACCTGCCCGGGTTGCGTCGGTTTCGCTGGCCGTCCCTCGACTCAAACCGTCACTGCTTCGAATCGCCGGGAGTCTTGCCGTAAGGGTTTTGCCTCACGACAGCCAGTACCTCCTCGGGCGTCCGCGCCTGGTTCAGCAGGTCCATGCGGGCGGCTTCCTCCTTCCGCAGCGCCCGAACGTTGTTCACGACGTCCTCCAAGCGGTCCGCCGGAAACTTGCAGGCGCCGTTTTCGTCCATGTGAATGATCTCCCCCGGAGCAACGTCCATGCCCGCCACCGATACCGGCACGTTGATGGCGCGAAAGGCCATGTGTCCGTGCCCGGGCGTGGTTCCGCTGAGCAGGTACTGGAACTTCATGGGACGGATCTCGTCGATGTCGCGGGAAGGTCCGTTGGAAATGGCCCCCACGCAGCCGAGCGCCTTGAGGGTGGTGGTGAAGACGCCTCCCGCCAGTCCCACCTTGCCGGCAATTTCCGGCGGAAACTTCTGCTGGAAGGCCAGGATGGTGGGTCTTGGGGACTTGCCCAGGGCTTCCACCAGGTCGGCCAGGTTCAGGCAGTCGTAGCTGGGATCGGGCAAGCCGTGCACGCAGGTGACCGCGTAGCCGACGGTTGGGCCCAACTCCGGGAACATGCAGCGTATGGTTTGATCGGTGTACCAGTTCTCGGTCCAGGGATTGTAGAGTCCCAGGCAGAGGGGATGGCCGGGATAGGTGGCCACCACGTTGGTGATGGAGGGAGTATCGAACTTGCGCAGCTCTTCAATCAGCTCTTGATCGGTTGGACGGGCCACAGGCTTCCTCCTGGATGGGTGTCGACTGCTGAAGTTATCTCGGTTTCAGTGCTCCCGCGCCGGCAGCGGGCTCGGAGGCTCCAATTCGACAAGGCTGGTATCCGTTGGAGCGCGCCAGGGCGCCTGCGCCTCCCGCTCAGGCCGACGAGTGCAAGCCCACCCGGTTCCCCTCGCTGTCTTCGAAGTAGGCGTAGAAACCATACTCCCCGATGTCGGTCTTGGGAGTCAGCGTCCTGCCGCCGTTGGCCTCCACCCTGGCCAGCACCGCTTCGATGTCCGGGACGGAAAAGTAGATCATGGTTCCGTCGTGAGAGGGCGTTCGCCCCTCGGATTTGAGCAGCGCCCCGCTGCAGCCGGCGCCGCCCTCGGTCGTGGGGAACCAGGCCATCAGGGTGGACTCCACCCGGTTGAGGCCGAGTTGGAGCCCCAGCGCACTTTCATAGAACTTTCTGGCCCGGTCCATGTCGTTGACTGAAATCTCGAACCAGTGCACCGGATTGATCGAATCTGCCATGGTGTTCTCTCCCCTCACCCGCGCCCGATATAGGGCATCTTGGTGGCCATCACGGTCATGAACTGAACGTTGGCGTCCAGTGGCAGCTCGGCGATGTAGACCACGGCCCGGGCCACGTGGTCGGCATCCATGGTGGGCTCCACCACGACGGCCCCGTGAGCCTGGAGCGCGCCGTCCTTGGACTTGGCCGTCATGGGGGTGGCGGCGTTGCCGATGTCGATCTGGCTGCAGGCGATATCGTACTTGCGCCCATCCAGCGAGGTGGAGCGGGTCAGACCGGTAATGGCGTGCTTGGTTGCCGTGTAGGGAGCCGAGTTGGGTCGGGGCACCTGGGCCGAGACGGAGCCGTTGTTGATGATGCGACCGCCCCGGGGCGTCTGGCTCTTCATGATGGCAAAGGCCTGCTGGGTGCAGAGGAAGGAGCCGGTCAGGTTGGTGTCCACCACCGCCTGCCATTCTTCCACACTCAGGTCCTCCAGGAGTTTCGGAAGGGCTCCGATTCCCGCGTTGTTGAAGAGCAGGTCGAGCCGGCCGAACCTCTCACGGCACCGGTCGAAGAGGGCGTGGACGGAGGCAGGGGACCCCACGTCGGCGGGCGCCACCAGGGTTCTATCGGCCGAGGGGTCGGCCCGGGCCGCCAATTCCTCCAGGGGCTCCCGGCGGCGGCCGGCCAGGACCACCCGGTAGCCCGCCTCCAGCAGGCGCAGGGAGGCGCTCTTGCCGATCCCGGTGCCGGCTCCGGTCACAATGGCCACCTTTTCCCGTTCCGTCATGCGACCTCCTCCCGGTCCAAGAAAAATCCGATGCCGCGCCCACTGAATGCCAGACTTCGAATCCTACCACGAACCGCCGCTCGGCGGAGCCTGTTGCGGCTGAAGCTGCACAGCCCAGGCGGAAGCCCTTGCAAATTTCGGAGAATTCTGGTCCATTGAGGTCTTGCTCATAGCCAACGGCTCCTGAACCCGTTTTCACCATGAACTTCGTTCTCTTCGGTCCTTCCCATCTGCTGACCATAACCGTGGTGTTGGGGGTGTGCGTGCTCCTGCCCCTGTGGGTGCGCCGCCACTGCTCCGAGCGCCGGGGAATCCAGGTGGCGGCGGGTCTGGGTGTCTTCGTGGCGGTCCACGAAATCGTCAAAGTCTGGATCAGGGTTGCCGTCTACGATCACCGATTCGCCGACGTGCTGCCGTTTCACCTGTGCAGCACCGCCATCATGGCGACGGCGGTGCTGATGTTGTCGCGGAACCGCCTGGCCTACGAGCTGACCTACTTCTGGGGATTCAGCGGCACCCTGCAGGCCATCCTCACCCCCGACCTGGAGCAGCCCTTTCCCCATCCCCTTTACCTGAGCTATTTTTTCACCCACGGACTCATCATCCTGGGAGCGCTCTACGCCACCCTGGTCTTTCGGTTACGACCGTCGCCACGTTCGATGGTGCGGGTCTACGTCATCACCGCCATCTACTGCTTTGCCTTTATCCTCCCTCTCAACTATCTGATCGACACCAACTACGTCTATATGCGCTACAAGCCGGCCGGAGCCAGCCTGCTGGACTACCTCGGCCCCTGGCCCTGGTACATGCTGTCGGTGGCGGGTCTGGCCTGGCTGCTCTTCGCGGCGGCCTACGCGCCTTTCTATGTGATGGACCGCATCGCCAGGAGGCGCGGCGCCGTGGCCGGCTGACATGCACTTGAGGGACGCCGCGTCGGCCCCCCTCCGGCTCGAAGACGGGCTTCGCCCTCTCGCCGACTCCCCCTCAAGGGGGGAGTGATTGCAGTTGCTCCCTACAAGGCTTCAGTTACCCCCCCCTCAGGTCATCCCACCCCTCAATTCCTCCCCAACGTCCCTTCAAACACTCGAGTATCACTCCCCCCTTGAGGGGGAGTCGCAGAAGCCCGAGCCGAATGGCGAAGGCTTCTGCGGAGGGGGGTTCGCACAAGGCGAGCCAACGGCGAGATCTTGTGCGCCGTCGCGAGTTCGCACGAGCCAACCTACAGGCGAACGTTGATGCGGTGGGGGGCCAACTCCGGGTTGCCAAACGAAGCTGGTGGGGCCAGTTCGCTTTCGGGTCGGGCAGCCCCTCAGGCCAGTACTTCGGAGACGACGCGGGCGGGAAACTGATCGGTGAGGCGCTCGTGCAGGCCATGGCGCTCGTAGGCCAGGTCGCGGAAGTTCATGCCGAGCTGGTGCAGGATGGTGGCGTGGAAGTCGTGGACGCTGACCCGGTTTTCCACGGCCTTGTGTCCGAACTCGTCGGTGGCTCCGTAGGTGGTGCCGCCCTTGACGCCGCCGCCCGCCATCCAGACGCTGAAGCCGCTGGGGCCGTGGTCGCGGCCGGCGACGCCGGAGGCCTGGGTCTGTGACAGCGGCAGGCGTCCGAATTCGCCGCCCCACACCACCAGGGTGGAGTCCAGCAGGCCGCGCTGCTTGAGATCGGTCAGCAGGGCGGCCACGGGTCGGTCGGTCTTGCCGCAACTGTAGCGCAACATCTTGTCCAGATTGCTGTGGGCATCCCAGATCTGGCTCTCGATGTAGAGCTGCACGAACCGGACTCCCCGCTCTACCAGCCGCCGGGCCATCAGGCAGCGTTTCCCGTAGGAAGCGGTTTCCTCCCGGTTGAGGCCGTACATTTCCCGGGTTTGCTCGGTCTCCCGGGAGAGGTCGAGAGCGTCGCTGGCCGCCAGTTGCATGCGGGCGGCCAATTCGTAGCTGGCGATCCGTCCTTCCAGGTAGGGCTCGTGGGGGCGTTCCCGCCGATGGGCCCGGTCCAGGTCCTGCAGCAGCGACCGCTGGGCCTTCGCCAGTGAGTCCGGCCATTCGGGGCGGGGATCCAGATTCAGCACGGGGGGGCCCTCCGCGCGGAACCGGGTGCCTTGATACACCGGTGGCAGCCAGGCCGACTGCCAGTTGGCAATGCCGTTGACCGGCAGCCCCTTGGGATCATCCAGCACCACGTAGGCCGGCAGGTTCTGGTTCTCCGTTCCCAGCCCGTAAGCGACCCAGGCGCCTACCGAGGGGCGGGTGGCCACGGTGCGTCCCGTCTGCATGAAGAAAATGGCCGGCTCGTGGTTGAAGTGGGCTCCGTACATGGAGCGGATCAGGGCGATGTCGTCCACCTGGGTCGCCAGGTGGGGCAGCAACTCCGACAACTCCATCCCCGACTGCCCGTGCCTGGAGAAGCTGTAGGGCGAGGGCAGGAGTCCTCCCGACTGGGTGGGCGAGGTAATGTCCGAGGTCAGGTCGCGGTTGGGCACGGTGCCGGCGTATTTCCGGAGCAGCGGCTTGGGGTCGAACAGGTCCACCTGGCTGGGGCCCCCGTTCATGAAAAGGTGGATGACGGCTTTGGCCTTGGGGTCGAAATGCGGAGTCCGGGGCCTCAGATCGTAGCTCTCGCCGCCGGAAGCCAGCAGGGGATCGGGCGGGAACAGTTCCTTGCCCAGGATCGAGGCCAGGGCGGTGCCGTAGAGGAGAGACCCCGAGCGGGCGAACAGCTCCCGCCGCGACAGCCGGGGGCTGCCGGCAAGCGATGCCGCTTTGGCTCTGGGTTCCGGTTTGCGAGGGGACTGGTGCCGCACAACCACCTCAATCCACGAAGCTGAACTCGGCCGAATTCAACAGAGTATGACACAAACTGGACAGCGCCCGCCACCGGGCGGCCCAGTGGACGGGGGTCGGGTTCCGGTCATCGCGAAGGCGGGAGGTCCAGTGATCGGCAAACTGCTCCAGCGCCGCCCGGCTCCGCTCCAATTCCCACTCGGTCGGCTCTCGCGAAAGGGCTTTCAGGTAGGCATGAAGAATCTGTCGCTTGGGGTCGTAGCCGACCCGGTCGATGATCCTGCCGGCCATGTAGCGGGAGTGCTCCCACACGGTGGTGCCGTTCATCATGTGCAGGGCCTGGGTGGCCACGGTCGAGTTCTCGCGCTCCACGCAATTGGGAGTCATCCGAGGCATGTCGTAGGCTTCCAGCAGGGACACCGGATCGTAGCGGCGCTGCTGGGTGTAGATGCTGCGCCGGAAGCCCGCCTTGGAACCCATGGCCACCACCTCCTTGTTGGGCCTGGTTTCCAGCGGGTCTGCCGGTCCGAAGGGCCTCGGGTCCAGTCGCCCGGTCACCTTCAGGATGGAGTCGTAGAGGGCCTCGGCATCCATCCGTCCCCTCCGCATGCGGGACAGCAGAACGTTTTCAGGGTCGCGCTCCAGGACCTCGGGGGCGATCCGTGAGGTCTGCCGGTAGGCGGTGGAGGTCATCATGATCCGGTGCAGGGCCTTGATGCTCCAGCCTCGGCGGACGAACTCGGTGGCCAGCCAGTCCAGCAGTTCGGGGTGGGTCGGGGCCTCTCCCGATCGGCCGAAGTTGGAGGGGCTGGGGACCAGTCCGCGGCCGAAGTGTCTGAGCCAGACCTGGTTCACCATCACCCGTGACGTCAGGGGATGGCCGGGCTGGGTCAGCCAGCGAGCCAGCGCCAGGCGGCGACCGCTGGAATCCTGTCCGTGCTTCAGGGGGTCGACCCGGTAGGGAATCACGCCGTTGGTCAGGACGGCCGGGACCCCGGGGGTGACCGCGTCTCCGGGTGACAAGTGGTTGCCCCGCTTCAGCAGAAAGGTGGTCGAGGGCCGGCCTCCGGTATCCATGAGAGCCCGGACATAGGGCTCCTGGCGCAGCTTGCCCTTGACCTCGTCCAACTGCTTGCGAAGGCTCTCGGTCTTGGGGGCGAACCCGGGGAAGCGGCGGTTCAGATCAGCCAATCCAATCTGCAGCGTTTTCTTGAACTTCCCGGCCAGATAGCGGCGCACCTCCGAACTCTCATCCTGGTCAAGCTCCCGGGCCACCAGGAACTTCCGGCTCAGTTCCCCGTCCTCGTAGTCTTGCGGGGTATGGGCCAGGGCGCGCAGTTCCCGGCGCAGCGCCTCCGGCAGATCGGCCAATCGCTCTTCCAGCAATGTGTCCACGAATGGCGCCGCCTCCTGGAGCAGGCCTTTTTCCAGGGACCGAATCTCGTCCTTCAGGGGCCGGTTGTGGGCCGCCACTTCCGCCTTCTCTCTTTCCAGACCGATCGGGATCCTTCGCTTCCTGGGAGGAAGCCACTCGTAGGGATCGTAGCTGGTCTGAAGGATGGCGCTCAGGCGGTAGTAGTCCCTTTGGGAGATGGGGTCGTACTTGTGGTCGTGGCAGCGGGCGCACTTCACCGTGAGGCCCATCACGGCGGAGGTCAGCACCTCGATCTCGTCGGCGATGATGTTCATGCGCTCGGCAATGAACCCCCTCTCGGGAGCATCGGTGGGATCGGGGGTGGTCCGAAGAAACCCGGTGGCCGCCAGCCGGTCGATCAGTTCCGGGGTGACATTTTCCTTGCGGTAGTCGGCCAGCTCGTCCCCCGCGATCTGCTCCATCAGAAACTGCGAATAGGGCTTGTCCCGGTTGAAGGACCGGATCACGTAGTCCCGGTAGCGCCAGGCGTAGGGCCGGAAGCGGTCGTGGGCTCCGAAGCCTTCCGAGTCGGAATAGCCGGCCAGGTCCAGCCAGTATCTCCCCCAGCGCTCGCCGTAATGCTTGGAACCGAGCAGGCGCTCGATCATGCGCTCATAGGCATCGGGCTCCTCATCCTGCAGGTAGGATTTCACTTCGGCGGCGGAGGGAGGCATCCCCACCAGGTCCAGGTAGGCCCGCCGCAACAACTGCAGCCGCGAGGCAGGCGGCGAGAATCTCAACCCCCTGGCTTCCAGTTTCTCCAGCAGGAAGGCATCCACCGGCGTCCGGACGAACTGTTGTGAACGGACTTCAGGCACGAGAGGACGGTCCGGAGGCTGGAAGGACCAGAACTTGCGGTCCTTCTCGGTGACGGCAGGACCTCCATTGGCTGCCGTGGCCGCGGCAACCGCCGGGTCGGGAGGGGCGCCGGCGGCAATCCAGCGGCGCAGCAACTGCAGCTCGGCGGCGGTGGGAGGCCGCACCGAGTTGGCCAACTGCATCTCCACCGGCGGCATCTCCCCCGACTCGATCTTCCGGATGATCGGGCTTCGGTCGGGACTTCCCGGAACGACCGCCGGGCCGGAACGGCCTCCCTTGAGCCTGGAGTCGCGCGTCCTCAAATCCAGTCCCGCCTCCTGGCGTCGCTTGCCGTGGCAGGCCACGCAGCGCACCTGGAAGATGGGCAGCACGTCCTTCTCAGTGACGGCGGGAAGGCCTGAATGCGGGGCGCTCTCGCCATCGGCGGCCAGGCCGGTTTCCTTGGGGGCGCTGCGCTCGATCCAGCGCCGGATGCGGTCGATGTCCTCGGGGGAAAGCCGGGCCTCGCCGGGGGGCATCTGCCCGCTGACCAGCTTCTCCATGATCAGGCTTCGATCGGGGCTGCCGGCCACAATGGCCGGACCCGACTCGCCGCCCTTTAGCAGGGCCGCCGCCGACTGCAGGTCCAACCCGCCCTGCCTGGGTTCCTGGCCGTGGCACATCAGGCAATTTTCGGCAAGGATGGGCAGAACGTCCGCCTTGAAGGTGGGCAAGTCGCTTGGTGTAGCGCCGGAGGCAGCGGACGACAGCAGCAGCGCGGCCAGGAGGACGGCGGGGAAGACGATCCGGTTTCCGGTCATGTGAAACATCATCGCACCAAACCCGCAATCCCGGGAATCGGGCACGGCGCCTGGTTCAGCGCTCAAGTATCACTCCCCCCTTGAGGGGGAGTCGCCGAGCCGAATGGCGAAGGCTGATGCGGAGGGGGGCAAACGCTACCTCCCGGGAATCACAACCCTCCCCGATATCTACTCCCTCGCGGGGATATAGGCGCCGTCGCCGGTTCTCTCTCCGGGGGCCCCGCCGTCGTTGACCACCCCGTAGGCCAGGTAGGGGTTGGCGCTGGTTCCCATTGCCTTGCGGATCTTGATATAGCCCTGGGTGATTCCCGGGGCGTGCTTCAGGACCTGGTTGATCTGCTTGAAGCCCTTGGCCGGGACCACCAGCTTGTCTTCCTCCGCCATGGTTACGGTCTTGCTCAGC
>JAJECY010000124.1 GCA_022821775.1 Acidobacteriota bacterium | reverse complement strand
TCAACAGGTAGGTGTTGGCGCCGTCCATGGTGCCCAGCTTGATCCCGTCGGCCGGCGGCTTGTCCAGCCCCCATAGACTGAGCGCGCGGGGAAGCGGCCAGGCCCCGGATTCGCTCTGCGACTCGACGTAACCGTTCACCGCGGCGTCCAACTGGGGCGATCTCCGGCCGGCGGTCATGAGCGCCCGGACCAGGAGGCTGCGGAAGCCCGGGAACTCCATCAGGGCGAAATGCGTCTTCCATCCGCCGTCAAGGGTCGTCTCCATCATTTGAAGGCACCGCTGGTAGGCCAGGTCGGGTTCCAGGTGGAAGTCGTGGATCACGAAGACGTACCAGGCCAGTCCCACGTAGTCGGCGGCGATCATGGGGGGAGCCAGGGCCAGAAGCCGGTTGGCCAGTCCCCGGCGGAGATCGGTCAGTCGAGCGTGGGTGGAGGGAAACCCGGCCTGCAAGAGCGCGTACAGCAGCTTGGCGCTGTTCTCCAGGTCGGGGACCGGGCTGCCGTGCTCCCAGCCGTGTTTGCCGGTGAGGGAGTTCCGGGCGTTGCCCAGGGTCTGGATGATGTTGCCCGATTGCATGATGGTGAAGATCCGGTCGGAGACCGGCAGGGAGCTGGGGGGCAGATAGGGCAGCGAGAGCGGCGACCTGAGCGCCCAGTCGTACGCCTTCCGGACCAGGGCGGACCGGCCCAGGTTGGCCAGCGCAATCATTCCCTTGGCATGGAGGCAGCCCTCGTGGGACCAGAGCCAGCTTCCCGTGCGGCCATCGAATTCCTCCACGAACCAGTCCCTGACCTTCCGGAAGAGCTCGCTCTCCGGGTCGACGCCGAAGTCCTGGTAGTACATGAGGAAATGGGTCAGCAGGTAGAGCTGGTAGGCCACGTAGGCCTTGGGTCCGTAGCGTTTGACGGCGCCGTCGGCGTTCTTGTAGTCGACATAGCCGCCGTTGGAGACGGCGGCGTAGGAAGGTTCGACGAAGTCCCGGATGTAAGATCGGGTCCCCCGGTCGATGGCACGATCCAGATCCGCCCGGCCGGGCTGTCCCGGCACCGGTGGGGAGGGGATCTCAGCCTGTGAGGGAAGCGCGCCGGCGCCCTTCTGCGGGGCTGCCGCGAGGTTCGGCTGGGCCAGCGGCAGGAGAATCACTGCCGTCACGAGTCTCGACAGCCAGGGTTTGAAATGGATCGGCATGTTGCGGAGTTCCCGGGCGCAGTCTAGCATAGCACCCCGTGGCGGAAGTCCCTGCGGCCCAGTCAGCGTAGGGGCACCCCTTGTGGGTGCCCTCTTTGGCGGCGCGTCCTTGCCCGCTTCGAAGTATCTGTTTCTCAGTAGTCGAGAGTGTTGTTTCCAGGAAGGCTTTACAAATGACAGACACGACGCCGGAGAATTCGTCTCCCGACTCGGGAAGCCGTGGCTTTCGGGCGCCCCATCCCGGGTCCAGGGAGATGCCGCGATGGCAGACCGGGAAACTGGTGGAAGCGCCCGTCTTCACGACTCGCAACTGGTTCCAGTTGCTGGGTCCGGGCCTGATTCTGGGGGGAGGCGCCATCGGCGGGGGCGAATGGCTCATGGGTCCCGCCGTCACGGCCAAGTACGGCGGCGCGCTCATGTGGCTCGCCACCCTGAGCATCATGAGCCAGGTTCTCTACAACATCGAGATCAGCCGCTACACCCTCTACACGGGGGAACCGATCTTCACCGGCAAGTTCCGGACTCTGCCCGGACCCAAGTTCTGGCTCATCGCCTACATTTTCCTGGATTTCGGAGCCGTCTTCCCCTATCTGGCGGCCAATGCGGCCACGCCTCTGGCCGCCGTGCTGCTGGGCGGAGTCCTTCCCGACCCCCTCAACAACGACGCCCACTGGTGGCTCTTGCGGATCCTGGGCTACCTGATTTTTCTGGCGGCTCTGATACCGCTGCTGATCGGCGGCAAGATCTACAACTCGCTCCGGGCGGTGATGACCTTCAAGATCGTGGTGGTCCTGGGGTTCCTCTCGATCCTGGGCATCTTCCACTCCAGCCTCTCCACCTGGGGCGAGATCTTCAGCGGCTTCCTCAAGTTCGGGTCGGTTCCCGTCGGTGGAAACGAGACCGAGAACATCTTCGTCTCCCTGATGGACAAGGGCACGTTGCCCGAGATCGATTTCAGCACCATCGCCCTCTTGGCGGCATTCGCCGCCATCGCCGGCAGCGGGGGGCTCTCCAATGCGCCCATCAGCAACTACACGCGGGACCAGGGCTGGGGAATGGGGCGTCACGTGGGGGCCATTCCCAGCGTCATCGGCGGGCACAACCTGAGCCTGTCCCACGTGGGGATGGTGTTCCAGGTGACGCGCGGCTCGCTGGGACGATTCCGCCGCTGGTACCGGCACGTGGCACGCGATCAACTGGCGGTCTGGATGCCCGCCTGCTTCCTGGGTCTGGCCCTGCCCAGCATGCTGAGTGTGCAGTTCCTGCCCCGGGGCACGGAAGCCAGCAGTTGGGTGGCTGCCGGCATGACCGCCTCCGGGGTGCGCGATCACGTGGGGGCGGCCTGGGGCCTGGATGCCGGCGTGCTCTTCTGGTACCTCACCATGTTCTGCGGTTTCCTGGTCCTGGCTCCCACCATGGCGACATCGGCCGACGGGGTCATCCGCCGGTGGGTGGACGTCTTCTGGACCTCCAGCGCGCGCCTGCGGAAGCTGGACCCCAGCCGGATCCGAATCGTCTATTTCAAGGTGCTGGCCGGCTACGCCGTTTTCGGCCTCGTCATGCTCTCGCTGGCGCCGCCGCTGGAACTCCTGAAGATCGCTACCAACATCTTCAACTACGCCCTGGGGGTGAGCTGTTTCCACACGCTGGCCGTCAACGTCACCCTGCTGCCGCCGGAACTGCGCCCCGGCTGGCCCATGCGCATCGGAATGTTCCTGGCCGGATCCTTCTTCACCCTGC
>JAJECY010000098.1 GCA_022821775.1 Acidobacteriota bacterium | reverse complement strand
GCCCGGTGAGATCGACCGGGAATACGTGCTGGCGCCCCTGGATCGGCACACCTTCGTCTATCACTGGGAGGAAGATCAGAGCACGGCCGGCTATGACTACGCGGCCCACGTCAATCAACCGCTGGTGGTGGAGTTCCTTGGTGAGCCGATCGAGGTAAGCGACAGCTCGTCCGCCATTCGACTGAATCAAGACTACAGTATCCTGCTGGTGGACAGCGAAAGTGGCGCCTGGACCCAGGAGCACGCCTATCGGCTGCTGGAGACGATGAAGACCATTCCGCAGGACGACCGGCCGTCGTTCGAGGTGGAGTCGCGCAGTCCCAGCCGTTGGCTGATCACCTCCGAGCACGTCGCAAACGACATCCGGATCACGGGCGGAACGGGGAGCGACAGGACAGTATTGATTTCCGAGGAGGCCTTCGTCAACGCAAGTCCCAGGATTGCGCTGATCGAGGGGAAGCGGGGCAAGTACTACTCGCAGCGGTTGCACCACGCCCTGGTGCGCTTCGTCACCGACAACGGCCGGGACGAAGACGCCTACGAGAAAATCCTTCAGGAGCGGTTCGGGGTCACTACCCGGATCACCGACCACACGACCTACGGGGAACTCACCGCCCATACCACCGGAGAGGGAGCATCGCGCTTCCAGAAATTCCATTCCGAAGAGATCGTGCAGATCATCAACATTTTCGAGGAAATGCCTGCAGGCATGCACAAGATCCCGGAGCTGAGGTACCTGGTCCGCCGCCTGGACGGCACTCCCCATCCGCTCTATCCGGATGCCGCCGCGGTGGCATGGACAGATGCCGGCTATATCGAGTTCATGGAAAAGGCTTTCCTGGGGGGATCCATCGAGGGTGTGCACCGCCTGATCATCCACGAAAAGGCTCACTTCCTGTGGGCGCATCTGTTCGATGACCAGTTGAAGGCGGATTGGATCGAGCTGGGCGGTTGGTACAAGGACGTGAGGGGCCCGGACGGCTGGTTCACCACCAAGCAGACCGAATTCGTCAGCGCCTATGCCCACGGCATCAACCCCAATGAGGACATGGCCGAGTCGATCGCCTTCTTCGTGGTCAATCCCGACAAGCTCAAGTCACGCGCCATCGGCAAGTACGAGTTTGTGCGGGACCGCATCATGCAGGGGAACTTCTACATCTCGCAGATAAGGGAAGACCTGACCTTCGAGGTCTACAACCTGTTTCCCGACTATGTCTTTCCCGGGAAGATTCGCAGGGTGGACATCCAGGTGACCGGTGCTCCGGAGGAGGACAAGACCGTCCACATCGAGGTCGAACTGCATGCATTGGACAGGGTGCTCGAGGGGGCAACGGGCGTTTACATGAGAATCTTCAGCGAGGTTGGCACGTACGTGGATGTGACCCTGCAACCCCAGGGTGTCCTTCGCGGCAGACCGGACACGGTGCTCTCTGGAGGATTCACGTTGCGCAAGTACGCCAAGGCGGGTTACTGGCTCCCAAATGAGGTCTCGATTACAGACGAGCACGGCAACGAGCGGTTCGAGAGTGTCAATGACTTTGGATGGAGTCTCTACGTGAACAATCCACTGGAGGATGTCACTCCCCCGCGGTATGTGAGAAACTCGGCGTCACTCACCAAGTCGGTCGAATCCCGGGAAGGACAAGAAATTCAAGTGATTCGGGCCAACTGGCAGGTGGAGGAGGATACGGGAATGCGTGATTCAAACCCCTGTCGCGCGTCTCTCAACGACGAGCTCCTTGACACCTATCGCTTTGAGCGGTACGGGCACTACGACTCACGGAGTGGGCGCTGCGAGATCCTGTTCGTGATGCCGCACTACATGCCCTCATCGGTGTACACAATGGCCTATATCTGGATGATTGACCTTGCCCTGAACCCGTCCGGTACCTACTTCCGCAATCCGGGCCATGGCCTAAGGGAAGAAGATACAGTCGTCGATGAAGCGGGACAACAAGTCGAATTGATTACGAACAACCCGGATACGGAGGCACCGCGGGTGGACCTCAATGCCATTGAAATCAGTGCCGAGCCTACCAATCCGGATGCACCCAACGGTGAGACTCTGGTCACCGTTATCTTCCGTGTGCGTGACAACATTTCGGGCTTTGTGAGGGCCAGCCTTCATTTGAGAGATCCGCAAGGTATCGACCACCACTACGGTGTCGACAACCCAAAGGGATCCAATCTATTCCCGTCCGGAGATCCAACCCAATGGACATCCTATAGGAAAACCATAATTCTGCCGCCGGGATCGGCGCCAGGGACGTGGGGTCTTGCAAACATGACTGTTGTGGACAGGGCAGGAAACTTCCGACGGTACGACTTCACCGAGATCATCCATTTCGACGTCGAGAGCGACTGAGGGAGACACCCTTGAGCCCCTTGGCGGCTCGGTGGTCCCCTTTGCGCAACATGCTCATCGAATCCCAAGCATACCTGCTCTTATCTTCAGCCTCTCTGCAAGTCAATCCCGAAAGCGGAAGGAAAACAGGTCGGCGTCCTTCATCACGAATCGGAGGCGCACCGGCTTACCCGCCAACCGGCTCACATCCTGGCTGCCCTCCCAGGCCACTATCGGGGTCTGGTAGCTGAGGTTGCTTTCGGCGGCCGTGCTTTTGGGGTCCCGGCCGGTGCTCAGCGGGGGCGGCACCTCTCCCCAAGCCACGATACGCGAGATCTCGTCTCCGATGATCTCCGGACACTCGGCCAGGGAAAAACCTGGAATCGGTTTCCCATCCGCGGTTTGGATCTCAACCCGAATGCTGCCGGCGGCACTGGTTGAATAGTTGATCTCCAGCCGGCTCCCCTCGAAGGCAATGGGCTTCGTCACCATCTCTCCCCCGTGATAGGGAGCATGCAGCGAGGCAAAACCGTCCAGGCGCAGCGACAGCCGTTGCAGGTGGGCGGTGGACTGGCCGTAGTCCCGTTGCAGGTAGAGAGACATCTCCGCCGGACCGGTCCGCACCACCCCCAGGGCCGGATAGTTGGTTCGGGTGGACCAGTTGCTCTGACCGGGTCCGGGCCTGACGAAGCTCTCCTTGAAGGTGAAGTCGTAGCGGGTCGACCCCGCCCGCGAAGACAGCAGCACGGCGTCGGAAACGTCCCGCATGCCCCCGCTGATGCGGTCGTGGCGCAAATCGAGGAATCTCAGCTCGTCCGGCGTCAGCAACCGCCGGCCGAAATGAATGCGGCCCGGAAGCGAGATATAGATCTGGGGGGCACGGAAATAGGGTTGGGTCTGGTTGGTGTAGAGGTGCTGGGAGGGCGTGGTGGCGCCCGTGTCGCTGTAGCTCATGTGCGTCTGCGGACTCCAGTTGAGAAAATCACCGGAGGTGGCCCGAGCCGTTGCCCGGCGTCCGCCCACCATGTGGCGGGCGTAAAGCACGTACTGCTGTTCCACCTCCGACCAGAACATGGCGTTCTGCGAATCGAAGTTGTTCTCCATGGCAAAGGGGACGATGGGGGCTTCCCGGATCTTTCGCCAGCGAACGCCGTCTTCCGAAACGTAGCCCACCAGGCTGTACGGTGCCTCGACGTCTCTTGCGTTGGCCTTGTAGCGTTCCGCCCGGGGCACCCCCGGGCGGGTATCCAGGAAGGCGCAGAACTGGCCCGAAACGGGCACCATGACGTTGTTGGCCGTCGAGCCGTTTACTTCCACCAACCCCAGGTCGGGCTTGGTCCAGTGGATCCCGTCCCGGCTCTCGGCATAGCAGGTCAGGCGGGGCCTGCCGAGCCGGCAACGGTAGTACATCCGGTAGACATCGCCATCCTTGAGGACGGTGGTGTAGAAGGCCAGCTTATCCTCCCAGGGCTGATCATACTTGATTGCGATGTCCTCCGGTCTGGGTTGCTGGAGCTTCAGCTCCAGACCTTCCAGCCGGTCCACCAGGTAGCGGTCCACAAAGAGCTGGCGCTGCGAGCCTAGCGACAGCGCCTGGGAAACACCGGCTACCGGGAAGGCCAGCACCAGGGCCGCCAACCCCGCCACCAAACTGCCAAATCCAATGGATCTCATTCGACTTTCTCCCTTGTTCCCGCATCCGGCGCCGGACCTGCCTGCCTTCGAGGCCGGCGCCTGCACGGGTTGAAATGGAACAGGCATGAGGATATCATCCCTTGCCTCGCTCGGCTCCCGATTCCAAACCATTCCGTGGCGGCAACCCCCAACCATTTCCGGAAAATTCTTGGCGCTCATCCAACCCCAAGACCGCAACTTCTTCGACCGGGAGCTGGCTTCCTTCCTGCCCGATCGGGTGTTCGACGCCCACGCCCACGTGTGGGCTCACGGGGCCATGCACCCCGGGCGCAGGATCGCCTGGTTGCCCCGGGACGGAGACTACCGGGAGTTCTCCCGCATGCAGCAGGCGCTGCACCCCGGACGGACCTGCGCGGCCAACATCTTTCACCGCATCTGCCCGCCGGAACACTTCGAGGAGGCCAACCGCTGGACCAGCCGGCAGGTGGCCTGCAATCCCCAATACCGGGGTCTTTTCCTGACCGGCCCGGAGGCCGACCCCGAGTGGCTGCGCCAGGAGGTGCGGCGGCTGGGACTGGCCGGACTCAAGTGCTACCACGTCTACTCCAGGGTCAAACCGACCTGGGAGGCCCAGATTCCCGACTTCCTCCCCGAATCCCACGTCCGCATGGCCCACCAGGAAGGCTGGGCCATCATGCTGCACATGGTCAGGTCGCGGGCCTGCGCCGACCCCGGCAATATTCGATGGATCCGCCACTACTGCACCACTTACCCAAACATGAAGTTGATTCTGGCCCATTCGGCCCGGGGGTTCCAGCCGGCCCACAACCTGGAGGGACTGCCCCACCTGACCGGGCTGGACAATCTCTGGTTCGATACCAGCGCCAACTGCGAAGCCATGGCGCACCAGGCCATCATCCGCATCATCGGCCACCGGCGGCTCATGTACGGCACCGACATCCCCGTCAGCCACTTGCGCGGGAGGTCGGCCGCCGCGGCCGACACTTTTTTCTGGGCCTACCAGGATTCACCGGTGTGGGGGGAGAAACACTCTCAAATCAAGCCGGTGCTGATCGGTCTGGAGCACCTGCGTTCGCTCAAGTGGGCCTGCTGGTCGGAGCGACTCAGCGACGCCCAGGTGGAAGACATATTCTGGAACAACGCGGCCGAACTCTTCGGAGTCGACTAGGAACAAGGCCACAGGAGGCGCCCATGTCATCCGTTCATCCCGAATACATCCCTCGCGAGGAAGACCGGGAGTTCTTCCAGCGCGAACTGGCATCGTTTGTGCCCGACAAGGTGTTCGACGCCCACACCCACGTCTGGCACCCGGATCACAACGTCTTTTCGGGGAGCTTCCCTCCCCTGGTGGACTACGAGAACTACGTGCGATTGATGGAGGACATCTATCCCGGCAGAGTCGCCAAGGGGTTGTTCATACCCACCTTTCGCGATCCCGTGAACATCCCCGCGGCCAACCAGTGGACGGGAGACCAGACCGCCAAGGACGCGAACTGCCGCGGGCACTTCTTCATCACTCCCGAGGACGATCCCGAGTGGGTGCGCCAGGAGGTCAAGCGCCTCAAGCTGCACGGCCTGAAGTGCTACCACACCCTGGCCAGGAACGCGGACCCCACCTGGGAAGCCGAGATCCCCGACTACCTGCCCGAGTCGCACATCCGGGTGGCCCACGAAGAGGGCTGGACCATCACCCTGCACATGGTCAAGGCCCGCGCCGCCGCCGATCCGGGCAACATCCACTGGATCCGGCACTACTGCGAGAACTATCCCGACATGCAGTTGATCCTGGCCCACTCGGCCCGGGGCTTTCAGCCGGCCCACAACCTGGAGGGACTGCCCCACCTCAAGGGACTGGACAACCTCTGGTTCGACACCAGCGCCAACTGCGAAGCCATGGCCCACCAGGCCATCATCCGCATCATCGGGCACGACAAGCTGCTCTATGGAGGCGACCTGCCGGTGACCCACGCCCGCGGCCGCTCGCTTTCAGTCGAGGATTCCTTTCTCTGGCTGGACGGAGACTCCCCCCACTGGCGGGAAAAACATCAACAGCTCAAGCCGGTGCTCACCGGCCTGGAGCACCTGCGCTCCCTCAAGTGGGCCTGCTGGTCCGAACGCCTCAGCGACACCCAGGTGGAAGACATCTTCTGGAACAACGCCGCCCGGCTGTTGGGATTGAAGTGAAGGGGGAAAGGGGTGGTTGGGCGCCAACACCTTTTTGCGGCAACAACCGTGCCGCCGAAGGTGCCGGAGCAAATTGACTCGTTTCAAGGGATGGTGACCGTTTCTCGGATGGCCACTGGCGGCACACCGCGCAACCCCTCCTACCGACGGTCCGTGAGAATAAGCACTATGGCCTCAGCTAAATTCTCGCGTGCTTCCTCCCTGGTCTTGCCTTGACCGTTGGCCCCGCGAATTTCAGGGCAGTAGGCAATGTACCATTCCCCATCCTGCTCAATTATCGCCGTGAATTCGTTTTTCATCGAAAACCTTGCACTCCGTGGAGGAGTGCGCTGGCCGTGACCACTGAGAGCAAGAACTCGTCCTGCTGTCGCTGTGGGAGATGACGCTCCAGATTGAGGCGCCCCCGCTCATATTCGATCAGGATACCGGCATCCATCAAGACCGCCACGGGTCATGGACCTCCGCACGAGTGAGCGCCTGCCGAGCCGCCGTGAGGTCGTCTGCAAACTGGCTGGCTTCGGTTGGGGATAGATGGGGAAGTGACGCCAATAGCGCGGGGAGTTCCCCAAGTCGCTTGCCCGCAGGAAGCGGGCGGAGTTCCGCCACGGGCTTATTGCCACGCACGAGCACAAAACTTTCGCCACGATAGGAAACGCGGTCGATGTACTCGGCGAAGTGACGAGCGACTTCAGTTACAGAACGTGCCTGCGCCATCGGCGATCCTCCTTGAAAGCCCGAGAATCATATTCCCCGATATCCCGCCCGATGTCCACTCATTCCCGCCGATGCCGAAGCATTGAGTACCGTGGCTTGGACTGCCGTCGGAAATGGAAGACGTCTGACGACCAAGTTCAATGGGAGTTCAACTGCGTGCCATCGGGGAAGATGATTGGAACACGGGGTCAGGAGATGTAGCCCCATTTGCGGAAGGTGGCTTGCAGTTCAGAATCGTCCCGAAACGCCTGATAGTAGATATATTCCGGCGCTAGGTCGGTCCCGTTGGGCCACACGATGGTTTGAAGTTCTTCGTCCACCCGAAGCCTTCTGAACATGTCCGGCTCCTTCAGCGACTCGAACATCGGTCCCTCCAGCGCCTCTCGCAGATCCGCGATGCCTTCACGCCCGTCGTCGAAGCATACTTCCACCCTGTAGCCATCGAGTGGTTTTGCACCTGTTACGTGAAGAAACATCGAATCATTCCAGTGGTTCTATCGGAATTGGAGCTTCCTTCCTACGACACCTTTCCCAGTTGTCCAGGAGTTCGTCCTTGTGCAGTTCGTACCACTCCATCACATGCCGTCGGGCGCGATTTGGAAATCGACCTTCCACGACCGCCGTGCTTATGTGAACGATTATCTCATACTCCCCGTACTTCGCATGAAAGTGTGCCGGCATATGATCATCCCAATACATGGCGATGACAATCCCGAGGAATCTACTGATAATGGGCATGTTGTCTTCTACTCACGCTCGTCGCCGCCTTACACATGGAGTGCTCAGTCATTTGGTAGTTGTAACCACTCCTCCCCCAATTGGCCAGAGGCCCAGGGTGGTCGCTTCCATCCAACGTCGAGCCATGGATGCTCTGCCTTTCCTCTTCAAGGGCGAACTCAAAAACCCCTGAACTCGGAACCCGCTACGGACAACCTCGGCCTATTTGTTCCCCGCAGCCTCGGCGGACGACTGGGGACGGCCGGAGACGTCGCCTCCCAGCCAGCGGTAGGGGCGGGGGTAGAGGGCCAGGGAGCGGTCTTCCAGCGGCAGCTTGACGGGTACGCTTCCCCGCTGGGCAGAGATCTTGCTGGCGATGGCCACTTCCAGGGCGTGGCGCTGGGTATCTCCGGTGATACGGGGCGGAATCCCCTTGGCCACGGCGTCGATCAGGCAACTGATGGGGGCCAGCACGTAGTGCCGCTCCGACCCATGGTGGCCGATTCGATCCAATAGTGGGTCCAGTTGCTTGGAAATCGGGTCCCAGGACCAGGGGCGATAGCCGTGGTCCACTTCCTTGCGCGCGCCCTTGTGGTCGAACCCCTGGAAGATCTGGGTCAGGGGCTCTCCGTGGCGGTCCCATCGCACCAGCGCATCCTCGGTCCAGACTTCCACCCCCCGGTGGGGCGCCACCGCCTCGGCGCCGAAGACTTGGCACTCCAGCCCGGAGGTCAGGCGGAAACGACCGTTGATATTCAGTCCATAGTCGGTGGCGGCGTCATCCAGTGCCTCGGGCGGGGTTCCCCAGGCGACGACTTCCTCCACCCGGGCCTGGGTGAAGTGCTCCAGTACGAGGATGCGGGCCGATCCACCGGCCAGGATCTCGCCGCGGTAACTGTGGACGGCCACGCCCTGGCGATTCCCCAGCTCTCCCGAGGCCAGTCGCCTGCCGGCCTCCTCCACTTCCCAATTGGCCCGTTCCAGGGCGCCGCCGGCCAACACGGTCCCGCGCCGCTTGCAGGTCTCGATCATGCGGTCGGCGTCCGACAGCCTGGCGGCAAAGGGCCGATCGGTCTGGACTCCCTTGACTCCGGCCTCGGCGCAAGCCACCACGCCGTCCGCCATGTACTTGGTGGGGGTGATGATGGCCGCCAAGTCGGGGACCACCTCCTTCAACAGGGCGTCGGCGTCCCGGAAGAGAGCCTTCACGCCGAAACGCTCCCCCACCACCTTGCGCCGCTCCGGATTCCATTCCGCGATGGCCACCAGGTCGGTTTGGGGCAGAGCCCGGTAAATCTCGGCGTATTGCTGGCCCAGGCGGCCGCAGCCGATGATGGCCACGCTCAGCCTGTCCTTTGACGCGGCTCCCGCCGACTTGCCAGGATAGATCCCTCCGGCCGCTACCGCCGCCGATACCGATTGAATGAGAAATTCCCTTCTGTTCAACGTGTTCATGCTTTCTGCTCCTCTGGAGTTTCCGCCGGTTGCCCGGGCTTGGATGGGTTCGTCCCCGGCCCGTCAGTTGTCTTTGGGCCGAGGCCAGTCGTCATGATATCTCCCCGAATCCTGATCTTGTGTCGCAGGCTGCCGATCAGGTCGGCGCACTGCCGGTCGTCATGCTGCCGGCCAAAAGGTACGACGCGCGCGACCGGCTTGCCGTGCTTGGTGACAATCAAACCGTCCGCGTCAAGCCGGTCCAACAACGACAAGCACTGTTGCTTGCACTCTGCAGCTTCAATGGTCTTCATCTCACTTCTCCTTACCAGAATGGACATAAGTATACGACTAGATTTCCTGCACCGAAACGACATTGACAGATAGGTCGAGGTTTGCGAATTCCGGTTGTAGATTGTTGGCAAATAGCGGGACGAAACCCGGAGGCAAAAGTCTCCCGGCAAGAGGGGTTCATGATATCCTGCACATCCTTCAAAACCTTTGTGGACCGGGAAGCCGCGCTGACAGCCTCAACTGGAAGCCCCTTGCCCCAACCTGGTGGCTTCGGGTCCGCTCCCTGCAAGGAGACTCGCGATGATCAGACGCCAATTCATGAAAACAGCCCTGGCTGCCGGTCTGACCTCGGCGGCCGTCCCGGCGGCATCGGGTGCGGCGCTGCCGACTTCCAAAACCGGCGGCCACGGGGGCAGGAAGAAGCCCCGGATCATGTTCTATAACGACGCTCGCCATCCGGCCATCTACATGTATGAACCTCCCATGGAGAAGGAGCAGTTCGAGGCCGCGGTGGATGAGGTGCTGGGAACTCCGGTCGACACCCTGGTGTTCGGTCTGGGAGACGGGCGTACCGTTTTCCACAAGACCGAGGTGGGAGAGGTGTGGGGAGATCCGGTCGAGAAATGGCCCCACCTGATCTTTCGCCGCGCCCACCAGAACGCCAAGATGATGCTGGAATCGGGACGGGACCCCCTGCGCATCGTGTGCGACCACGCCCGGGCCAACGGACTGATGCTTTATCCGTCTCTGCTTCTCAACCGGGGACGGGGAGCGGACCGCCACCGCGACGTTCGCGCGGCCAATTTCACCTGGGATAACCGGCACCTGGAAATCGGAGCGAGGGGCGACCTGGATGAGAGCTTCACCGGGTCGAGGCAACTGGACTTCAAACACCGGGAAGTGCAGGACGAGCGTTTCGCTCTCATCGAGGAAGTGCTGAAGAACTACCCCATCGACGGGTTCGAGCTGTGGTTCGGCCACCACTATTTCTTCCACCCCAAGGAGGTGGAAGCCGGCCTGGAAACCATGACCGCCTGGGTCAAGCGGGTCCACAAGGCCGTCAAGGCCAGCGGCAAGGATCGCGAACTGGCGGTTCTGGTCCCCGCCAACATCGAGTGGGCACGCTCGCTGGGATTGGATCTGCCGGAGTGGATACGCCAAGGCATCGTGGACGTGATCAACGGCCAGAACTACTACCAGAAAATCGACAACCTGGCGGACTTCCGGCCCCTGCTCGAGATTGCCAAGGGCACCTCCTGCCGCATTCACGCCGGCACCAACGCCATCCTGAACTCGGACCGCGTCAGCGGCGGCACCATCGAAATGATCCGCGGCGTGGCTTGCAACTACTGGGCCCAGGGAGTCGACGGCCTCTACCTCGGCCAGTGGTTTGCCGGCACCAACTGGCCCTATGATGCCCCATTCTACGAACGGTTGAGAGAGGTCGCCTATCCCAAGCTCATGGCCCCCAAGGACAAGTTCTACATGGTGCCCACGGCCGATCAGACTCGAAGCAGGCCTCCGACCCAAACGGCTCCCCTCCCCGTCGAGCTCACGGAAAACCGGCCCGTCAAATTCGAACTGCCCATTGCCGACGATCTGCCTCGCTGGGACAAGCAGAAACGGGTTCACGAAGTCCTGTTGCGAATTCGCCTGACCGACAGCACCGAACTCGATCAAGTGACCTTCAAGTTCAACGGGACCGAGCTGCCTCAATCACAGGCGCGCAAGATCAACCACCTCTATCGAATGCATGCGCCTCGCTTCAGGGTCAACAACAGCTACTGGTACATCTACCGGCTGGACCGGGACAACTGGCCCAAGCAGGGGAAGAACAGCATCGAGGTCACCCTGAACAAGCGGGACCCCGACATCACTCCCGCGCTGCAACTCCGCGACATCGAGATCGAGACCCGCTACTTGATGGGCAGAAACTACTACCGCAGCAGCGAGGATACCGATCTCGGACCGGCGGCGATTGCGAGGCCGCGGGCGTAGCCTGTATTTCTCGAGAGGAATCCACGAAGGAGAAGAGAGTTATCCACGAAGTTGCACGAAGGACTACCAAGGGCCACTAAGGGGTTGGAGACGGCTCAAGAGGTTCCGCCAATGGTCGGGAAGGAATATGTCAAGAGATTCACAGACCCGATGGGAGCTGCCTTTGGCTAGAAATCCAGGGGAGGGGAATTCAGCGAGAGGAGCAGATGGCATGTGTTCGATTGCAGAACGGGGGACAATCCTTTTCCTGTTGCTCTGCTGGTGCGGCGGCCCCGCGCTTTGGGGGCAATCGGCCCCGGAAGTCCCCATGACCCAGATACCCCAGATCGCCCGGTTCGCCGGAGACCGGCAGGTGGCCGACCGCTTCGCCAACCTGGCGGAGTTTTCCATTCGACTCTTGCAGTGGAAGGACACGGACCGTCCCTCCGTGATCAAGGCGCAACGATGGCTCAAGTCGGAAATCTACAAGCAGACCGCGTTGGGTGGCGGAGCCAAGACTCCGACCCTGGCCGAGGCCGGCCGCATGGCCGGCGACGGCTACTGGTCGCTGCGGAGTCCCCAACTGGTCAGGGTCCAGTTCGGGGACGACATCGAGGTGATCCAGAAGCCGCGGGAACTGCGACTGCTGCAAGGAAAGCCCTATCCGCTTCCGGTGGTCCTGCGAAACGGCCGCCCCTCCCCTCTGACGGTTACCCTCAAGACGACCAGCCGCAAAGGAATGGAGACCATTACGTTTCGCCTGGAGCCCGGTGAAGCGACAGGCACCTACAAGACGCTGCTCACAGAGGCGGACTCGAAGGAAGTGCCCAGCCTGGAAGTGCAAGCCCAAGGCCGGACCGCACCCATTCCACTGGCGGTTTCGGTGGTTCGGGCGGGCCGGTTGAGGGTTCGGGTGCTGGACGAGGAAGGCTCGGTGACGCCGGCCCGGATCTACCTCACCGGTTCCGACGGGCGGGCCTACAGGCCGGCGGAAGCTCTGGCCCGGGTGTCCAATGCGGACTACGGGCAGCCCTTCGGCGGGGACTACTACTTCTACAGCGGCGGGGATTTCCAGGTCGACCTGCCTCCCGGGGAAGCCACCCTGGAGGTGGTGAAGGGATTCGAATACCAACCGGTCTCCCGGGCGGTCGCCATCGTACCCGGTGGTTCCTCCACGGCGGAAATCCGACTGCAAAAGCCGTTCGACCTGCGCCGGCAGGGCTGGTTCTCCGGAGACACCCACATCCACCCCAACGTCTACGACGATCGTCTCATGCGGCCCGCCGACGTCCTCCTCATCGCCAAGGCCGAAGACCTCAACCTTCCCCATCTGCTGGTCTGCAACGACGTTTCCTCCCACATCAACGACCGGCAGTATTTCCAGGGGCGGCCCCACCGCCTCTCCGAGGAGAATACCATCCTCTACTGGAACCAGGAGATGAGGGCCGGGGACGTCAACAACCACGTGGGCTACCTGGGCTTGAAGTGGCTAATTCAGCCGGCCTACGTGGGCTGGCCGGGGACTCCCCTGCCCTTCGACTATCCCCCCAACTACCGGATGGGCCTGGCGGCCAAGGCCCAGGGGGCGTTCGTCACCTACGTGCATCCCGGCCTGCCCTCCCAATACCCGGTGGATATCGCGCTGGGGGCCGCCGACACCATCGACGTGATGTGCCAGCGCAACGAGGACACCAACACCGAGCACTGGTACCAACTGCTCAACTGCGGCTTTCAGTGCCCCATCTCGGCGGGAACCGATGCCTTCCTGAACACCCCCTACCACCTGATCGCGGGCGCCGGGCGGATCTACGTCCGGTCCGGTTCTCCCCTCACCTACGAGGGCTGGCTCAAGGCCTACCGGGAGGGGCGCAGCTTCGCCACCAACGGACCGCTGTTGAAGTTCCGGGTCAATGGAAAGGAAGCCGGAGAGGAAATCCGCTGGGAAGCAGGGAGCCTGTCTTTGAAGATAGACGCCGAGGCCGTCTCCCACGTGCCCATGACCCGCATGGACCTGATCGTCAACGGCCGGGTCGCAGCCAGTCAAGAGGCCGAAGAGGGCGGGAAGCTCATTCGCCTGAACCGCGAAATGGAGATCTCCGACAGCGCCTGGGTTGCGGTGCGGGTCTACGGCGGCCCCCACAAGCTGATCCCCAACGATACGTCTCTTTACGCTCACAGCGGTCCCGTGTATTGTTACCGGGGAGACAGGAAGATCGCTATCCGGGAGTCGGCCTCCTTCTTCGTCCGCCAAATCGACCAGATGATCCAGAGACTCGAGACCCGAGGGGTTTTCAGGGATTCGGCCGACAAGGAGGCCATGTTTCAACTGTTCCGAAAGGGACGGCAGGTGTACCGAAAGATCGAGGCCGAGGCGGAGCGGTGACCGCCAGTCAACAGGGAGGTTATTCGTGATCAGACGTGAGTTCATGAAGTCGGCCCTGGCGGCCGGGACGGCTGCTAGTCTGGGTGGGGTGTCGACCGCCACGGCCTCCGCCAAGACAACCACAAAGCCCAAGGCCAAATATCGAGGCGGCGTGGTGGGCCTGGGCTGGATGGGTGTGCTCTACGACATGGGCACGCGGGACTACGACAACATCGGGGGGTCCTACAAGAAACCCAAATACGACCTGGAAAGCGCCAACCGTCCCACCCCGGACTGGCTGGACGTCCACCGCAAGTTCCACCATCACGACCACCCCGGCAAGGAGGGACTGGTGGCCACCTACGCCGAAGCCATCTGGGACCGGCCCGAGGTGGAGCTGGTGGCCGGCGCCGACCGGGACAAGAAGCGCCTGGCCATGTTCGGCGAGCGCTATGGCATCGAGGCTCTCTACACCGACGCCCTGGAGATGTACGAGAAGGAGAACCTGGACATCCTGGCCATCGCCACCAACACCAGGGGCCGCTCCTTCCTGACGGTCAAGGCGGTGGAGGCGGGGGTGAAGGGGATCTTCGTGGACAAGCCCATGACCTTCACCCTGAAGGAGGCCGACGACATGGTCAATGCCTGCGCCAGGGCCGGCGTGCCCCTGGTGGGCGGGGCCACCACCGTTTCCCACCCCTCCTTCCAAAAGGCCAAGGAGCTGATCAAGAGCGGGGCCATCGGAGAGATCACCTCGATCGAGGCCCAGGTGCCGCTCAGCTCTCAACACCAGGACTGGAGCTATTTCGTGGAGAGCGAGCTGGCCTGGGTCAGCGGCACCGGAGACAAGCCGCGGCGCGAGCGTGGCAGCAGCGAATTCATGGGGCAAGGGATCATCGTGGCCCGGGACGGCACGGTCGTCCATATCCGGGATGGTGCGCCCATGGTGCGCATCTCCGGCAGCAAGGGCGAGATGAGTTTCGACAGGTCTCGGCATTACTGGCGGCTGTGGCAGGACATCGAGACACCCGCGGGCAAGCGGCGGGTCCGGATGCCCTGGCCGGACCCGCAGTTCGGCCTGGGAATGCGCACGGTCTACTGTCTGGACGACCTGATCGCCTGCATGGAGGGTCGCATGAAGGAACCCAAGAATTCGGGCCGCCTGGTGGCGGTGGCCCTGGAAGCCGAGTTGGGTCTGAAGCAGTCCTCGGCCCGGGGTGGCGAGCGGGTCGAGCTGCCCTTGAAGGACCGCAGCCTGGGCTTGACCTACGACTGGTTCCGTTAGGGAGACCGTAAACCGTTGGACTGAATCGGTTTGTCGGAACCCACGCGCCGAGTCCGCCCGCATTCCCGCTGTCGGCGCGATCTGCAATGAAAAATACATAAGGAGATCCAAGATGATTCGACGCGAGTTCATGAAGTCGGCCGTGACCCTGGGAGCGGTCTCGGCAAGCGGCCTTTCCCTGGGCGCGGCCCCGGCTGCCTTGCCCAAGAAGAAGGGAAAGGCGAAATACCGAGGCGGCGTGGTGGGCCTTGGCTGGATGGGCGTGCTCTACGACATGGGCACGCGGGACTACGACAACATCGGGGGGTCGTACAAGAAACCCAAATACGACCTGGAAAGCGCCAACCGTCCCACCCCGGACTGGCTGAACGTCCACCGCAAGTTCCACCATCACGACCATCCCGGCAAGGAGGGACTGGTGGCCACCTACGCCGAAGCCATCTGGGACCGGCCCGAGGTGGAGCTGGTGGCCGGCGCCGACCGGGACAAGAAGCGCCTG
>JAJECY010000167.1 GCA_022821775.1 Acidobacteriota bacterium | reverse complement strand
TCGACGTCGGTAGCCGGGATGGGATCCTCGACCCAGGTGAGGTCGAAGGGCTCCACGGCCTTGAGGTAGCGCATGGCGTTGGACAGGGTTCCGCAGCGGGCCTCGACCGAGATCTCCACCTCCTCGCCGACTTCCCGCCGAATGTCCTCGATCTGACGGACCAGCTCGCTCAGGCCTTTGCGGGTGAGATGGCGGTCCATGACGCCGCCCGGGACCCCGATCACCTTGGGGGGCGTGGCATCGAATTTCAGGCAGGTGATGCCCAATTCCTTATAGACGTCGGCCATTGGCAGATAATCCTGTAGACCGCCCACGCAGCAATAGAGGCGCACCCGGTCCCAGTGCTTTCCCCCCAGCAGTTTGTACACCGGGGCGCCCAGGGCCTTCCCGGCAATGTCCCAAAGGGCGGTTTCCACCCCGCTGGCGGCATGGACGGCCACGCCGCTGTCGAAGTGGGCGGCCCCGAAACTACTGTAGGCCCGGCCCATCATCCGTCGAAACAGCCTCTCGACCTCCGTGGGATCCTCGCCCAGAAGCTGCTGGCGGTAGCCCCGCACATAGGCTCGGGCGGAATCATTAGCCCAGGTGTCGCCGTAGCCGCTGATCCCCTGGTCGGTATCGATGCGGATCAACATCCAGCGCCGCCGCCAGCCCCAGTCCACCTCCAGCATGGTGGTCTTCACGTCGGTGATGCGGATCTCGGGTTTCGGCTCGGTTCCCGCGGCATGAACGGAATTCCGATCGTGACCGGGGCCCACCATCAGGGCGCCGGCCGCACCGGTCAGCGATGACAGAAAGTGGCGGCGATCGAAGGCCAACATGACAGTCCTCCTATGGTTGGATTGAAGACGACCGGTCTTCTCCGGGGTTTCCCGTCCGGGTTGGTTTCCCGCCGAGGATGCGGCATAATTCGGCGGTCCGACTTCCAGCCTGTGCGGATGCGTTCCACAAAGGGGGGCTCTCTCGGGTAACCAGGTACCTGCAAGAATCGATCATCAGGAGGAATCATGCAAGCGAGAAAAGGAGTTTCCGGTCTGGCCCTGGTCCTGCTTCTGGCGGGAGGCGGTTGCTCGGGAGCGAAGCCGCCGACGCGCAGCCGGCCCGTGGTGGAAGTCGGAGACAGCCGGGTGGTTCCCGGAGCGGCGGCCGAGGGACGATGGAGCGTGGGACCGCTGATGTCTCTTCAGGACGGAACACTGGTTCTGGGGGACACCGGGTTCTCCCATCGGACCACCGACGGGGGCGGCACCTGGCGCCAGGCGGCCGAACTTCCCAGCCGTCAACTGCTGCAGCTTCGGGATGGATCCTTTTGCGTGCTGGATCCCCTGACCCGGCATGCCGAGGAACGCGGTCACTTCGTGGGTCGCGGGCTGGAGCTGGCCGATCTGGATGACCCCTCGTCCTGGACCGAGGATCGGTGGGCCGAGCTGCCGGTCAAGGTCGAGCGCTGGACCGACCTGCACGGCGACGACGGGCGGCCCGTCACCACCTTCAGGTTTGGCGGACCGATGCTGGAACTGGAGGACGGCACCTTGCTGACCGCCAAGGGCGGAAATTTCGTGGGCGACACTGCGCCGATGCCCGGGTTTATCCCCACCAAGGGGGAGAAGTGGTTCAAGTACCGCACCTTCCTGCTGGCCTCCACCGACCGCGGACGGAGCTGGCACTATCGCTCCACGGTCGCCTACGACGGCGTCAGCGGGCAGGAGAGCTTTTGCGAGCCGGCCCTGGCGGATCTGGGCGGGGGCGAGCTGCTCAGCGTCATGAGGACCGGGCGCTACGCACCCATGTACCAGGCACGCTCCATGGACGGGGGAAAGACCTGGGGGCCTCCGAAACCCCTGGAGACACTGGGGCTTTCGCCCATGATGGCGGTTCTGCCCAACGGCGCCCTGGTGTGCAGCTTCGGTTGGCGGCCCTTCAAGGCCATTCCTTCCCAAGTGGACGGGGGCGCCTACGTCGGGGCGCTCAAGGACTACCGGCAGCGGTACCGGTCGCTGGTCGGCATCGAGGATCCTTCGGCGGCCGCCGGGGACTACGTCATGGCCAGTTTCGACAAGGGACACACCTGGAGCCGGCCCGTCAAGGTTGCCGATCCGCTCACGGTGGGCTATACGCTGCTGGCGCCGACCGGTTCCGACACCTGCCTGCTGCTATCGCGCCGGATCGTGATCGAAGGGCTGTCGAGAGAAGAGGTCCTTCAGAAATGGGAGAGCGAGTGGCACGACTGGAACGACAAGTCCGGCGCCGTCATCGAAGCCCGTGAGATCCGGGTGACTCGGTGAAGGGCAAAAAGAGATATCCACCAAGTGACGCGAAGGACGACAAAGGGCCACCAAGAAAGACACGAACGGGAACGACGAACCACTTGGAGTGACGGGGCTGCGTCGCCGAGAAGCGGTGGCGGGGACCGGTCCGTCACACCTGCATCGAGAAACCTCCATCCACAGGAATGGCCGCGCCGGTCACGAAATCGGAGGCGGATGAGGCCAGAAATACGGCCGCTCCCGCACAATCCTCCAGGGTGCCCCAGCGGCCGGCCGGAGTTCTCTTCAAGACGTGCTCATGCAGGGTGGGAACGTCCCGCCGGCCCTGGCGGGTGAGGTCGGTGTCGATGAAGCCGGGAAGGATGGCGTTGACCTGGATGCCATCCACCGCCCAGGCCGAGGCCAGCGACTTGGTGAGTTGTACCACGCCTCCCTTGCTGGCTCCATAGACCGGGCTGAAGGAGGCGCCGAAGATGGACAGCATGGAGCCGATGTTGATGACCTTGCCCCCGCCGGCGCTCTTCATCAGGGGGTAAGCCGACCGCGAGCAGAGGAAGGTTCCGGTGAGGTTGATCTGCAGCACCTCGGACCACTCGGGCAGGGTCAGCTTCTCGGGAGTCTTGCGGATGTTGATCCCGGCGTTGTTGACCAGAATGTCCATCCGACCGAAGCGATCCAGGGTGGACTGCATCAGGTTTTCGACCGAAGATTCGTCACCGACATCGACTCCGACAGCCAGCGCCTCCGTCCCTTCCCCTCGAAGTTCCCGGACTGCCCTCCGGGATTTCTCCTCGTTCCTGGCCGCCAGCACCACTCGTGATCCAGCCTCGGCCAGACCTCGTGCGATTCCCAGGCCGATGCCTCCGTTGCCTCCGGTAACCACCGACACCTTTCCACTCAGGTCAAACGACGCCATTGTCACACCCCCGGTGAGAATTGCGGGCCGGGGGCGGTCGCCCGTCAAATGCCGGGCGGCGGCGACCCCGGGTGGACAGGTAGGTACCACAGGCCAAAAATGGTTGTCAAAGTCAAATGGTGCCGGCTTGGAGCCCCTGGGGTGGTGCAGACGACCATGATATAGTCTGCTGCGCACATCACTTCTCGCTCCCGCAGCTTCAGGAGGCCGCCCCCATGCATGACTTCAAGTCGCTGATCCGTCACGTTCCCGATTTCCCCAAGAAAGGCATTCTCTTTTACGACATCACCACCCTGCTGAAGCGGAAAGGGGCCTTGAAACAGGTCACCGAGCGACTGGTGGATCTCTACCGGGGCCAGGCCATCGACCTGGTAGTGGGGATCGAGTCCCGGGGGTTCATTTTTGCTCCCACCGTGGCCTGCGAGCTGGGCGCCGGATTCGTTCCGGTCCGAAAACCGGGGAAGCTCCCTGCCGAAGCTATTGTGGAGACCTATGACCTGGAGTATGGCCAGGACAGCCTGGAGGTCCACCGGGATGCCATCCGGGAGAATCAGCGGGTTCTGCTGGTGGATGACCTGCTGGCGACCGGGGGCACGGCGGCCGCCACGGTCCAACTGGTTCGGCGCTTGGGGGGGCAATTGATGGGCGCGGCGTTCCTGGTGGAACTGGAGTTCCTCAACGGCCGCAGCCGCCTGCCCGACGTCGAGGTCCGTTCCCTTCTGCAGTACCAGCAGTAGCGCCGCTCACCTTCCCACCCCATGGCAGATCAATCGAGAAGGACCTTCCATTCAACATTGATGAACAGGATAGACAGGATAAACAGGATGGAACGCTGCTGCAGGGAAAGCTGACTCGGGCGAAACGAGAGGCAGGATGCCTGCAATCGGGGCAAGGCGGTTGAGGACGATCATCCTGTAAATCCTGTGCATCGATGTTAATCGGTCTTTTTGCGCTCGGGGCCGAGACCAAACGCCGGAACGTGAAGGGCGTCACTTCGTGTCCTTGGTGGATTTCTTTTTCCCCTTCCTGTTTTCTTCGTGGCCCTTCGTGGATAACTCTTTTCAGTTGTATAAGTCAGGTAAGAAACACCGGCTGGCCTACGGGCCTCCCTGGCCTGCAGCCAGCATGCTGTCGATCTCCTTCTGGAGGGTTGCGGCGATGGGGGCGTCGGGGTGGTGTTGCAGGAACTGGTTGAGGTAGAACCGGGCCTGGTTCGGATCCTTGTTGAGGAGCTGTATCTTCACCAGCAGACCGAATGAGGGCGCCGCCCTGGCGGGCGCCAGCCTGGTGGCCGTTTCCAGGTGCTGCTCGGCGGCGTAGTGGCGACCTTGCTGAAAGCGGGCTTCTCCCAGCGCCTGGTGGGCTTCGGCGAAGCTTGGATCGTATTCCAGGGCCTGCCGGTATCGCCGGATGGCCTGTTCCAGCTTGCCCTGGTTGTGGTAGATGACCCCCAGATTGAAGTTGGGCCTGGCCGAATCGCTGCGGAGCTCGATGGCCCTCAGGTAAGCCCGGATGGCATTCTCCCACTGTTCCAGCGCCTGGTGGTGGACTCCCAGGTTGTAGTGGGCTTCGAAGAAATCGGGTTGCTCCCGAACGGCCTTCCGGAGGAGCCGGATGGCCTTGGCCCGGTCTCCCTTGGCGGCGGCCGCCGAGGCCTTCAAGTAGGCCCGACCCGCCTTCCTGTTGACTTTCTTCGACTTTTCTTCGGCTTTGCGATCCGAAGGGAGAGATCCGTAGGCCTTCACCACCTCCCGGAAGGAAGCGGACTCGTTCCCCTTGAGCCGGATGTCCAGGACCACCGTGCGCGGCTCCTTGTAGTCCCGGATCTGCAGCGGACGGCCGACGGAGGCGAAGTCGGGTCGTTCGATGGTGAGGAGATACTCTCCCGAGTTCAAGGCGTCGAAGACGAAGGAACCGTCATACCCCACGGTCTTGCGGCCAACTTGGCTGCCGTCCAGCCGGGAGAGTACAACGCTGATGTTCCGGCTGGGGCGGCCGTCTTGCGTCAGGACTCGTCCGGCCACCGAATGGTGGATAGGCTCTTCCCGGCCATTTGTCGTCTGGGCCGAAGCAGTCGCCACCACGAGGACGAGAAGCGCCGGAACGATCGATGACCAGCGACTGTGCCGAAGATTCTCCATTCTGCGATTCCTTGCTCTGCCCTGAATTTGCCCCGAAGTCCACACTCCTGAAAATTGTAGGGTGCCCCCGAGGTCAAAGTCAAAATCACCGGATGCGCCGGGTGCACCGCAGCCACCCTCGAGGATCACGATCAGTCAGCCCTTGAGGGGTATTCGGCAAGAACAAGGCCAGCGGCCTCTCCGTGCAGCCGTCTCCGGCGCCGCGCTTGACGGGTTTTCCCCGCCAGGACTATGATGGCAGGTTTCGATCGAGTCCCTGTTTCATTCCTGGGTCGAGTGGCATGGGTCTAGACAGCATTGTCGTCCGGGGAGCCCGGCAGCACAACCTGAAAAACATCACGGTTGAGATCCCCCGCCGCCGGCTGACCGTCATCACCGGCCTGAGCGGGTCCGGCAAGTCGAGTCTGGCCTTCGATACCATTTACGCCGAGGGTCAACGCCGCTACGTCGAATCGCTGTCCGCCTATGCCCGTCAGTTTCTGGATCAGATGGAACGTCCCGACGTGGACTCCATCGAGGGACTCAGCCCGGCCATTTCCATCGAGCAGAAGACCACCAGCCGCAGCCCCCGTTCAACCGTAGGCACCATCACCGAGGTCTACGACTATCTTCGCCTGCTTTACTCCTCCATCGGGGTCCCCCACTGCCACCGGTGCGGCCGATTGGTCGCCCGCCAGTCGATTCGGCAGATTCTGGAGCGGATTCAGGAACTTCCCCCGGGCGAACGCATCATGGTGCTGGCCCCGGTGGTGCGCGGCCGCAAGGGGGAATACCGCCAGTTCCTGGAGGGTCTGGCCGGACAGGGATTTGTCCGGGCCCGGATCGATGGCAGGCTGATGCAGTTGGACGAGGAGATTCACCTTGAAAGGCACAAGAACCACACCATCGAGGTCGTGGTCGATCGGCTGCTGATCAAACCCGGCATCGAGCGACGGGTGGAGAGCGCGATTCGGACAGCCATGAAGTTGACCCGGGGCATCGTGCTGATTGCGGTGGTCAACGGTGAGGAGCGGCTCTATTCGGAGAGGCTGGCTTGCGTCGATTGCGGCATTTCCATCCCGGCGGTCGAGCCCAGGACCTTCTCCTTCAACAGCCGCTATGGAGCCTGCCCGAGCTGTTCGGGGCTGGGCACCCGTTTGGAGTCGGATCTGACCCCCAGGCCCTGCTCGGAGTGCGGGGGGCGGCGACTGCGACCCGAGAGCCTGGCTATCAAGGTGGCCGGGCTGTCCATTGCGGACCTGACTGCAATCCCCCTGGGGAACACCCTGCAGGTGATCCGGAACCTCAAGCTGACCCCCCGGGAAGAAACCGTTGCCGGCCGGGTGGTTCAGGAGGTGATCGACCGCATCGAGTTCCTGTGCGCGGTGGGCCTGGAATATCTGAGTCTCGACCGTTCCGCCTCCACCCTTTCCGGAGGAGAAGCTCAGAGGATCCGGCTGGCCACCCAGATCGGATCCAGGCTGCGAGGGGTTCTCTACGTCCTGGACGAGCCCTCCATCGGGTTGCACCATCGCGACAACCGGCGCCTGCTGAAAATGCTGCAGCATCTCAGGGACCTGGGCAATACCGTGCTGGTGGTCGAGCATGACGAGGACACCATCCGCCTGGCCGATTTCGTGGTCGATCTGGGCGCGGGAGCCGGCAAGGCGGGAGGCGACCTGATTGCCAAGGGCACGGCAGCGGAGATTTCGCACAATCCCCGTTCCCTGACCGGGCGTTACATTTCAGGAGAGCTGGAGATTCCGGTTCCCGATCACCGTCGCAAGGGCGAGGGCAAGGCCGTGGTCGTTCGCAGTGCCCGCCAGAACAACCTGAAGGGAATCGACGTCCGCTTTCCGCTGGGCCTGTTTACGGTCGTCTCCGGAGTCTCCGGTTCCGGCAAGTCCTCCCTGGTCAATGACATCCTCTACCGCGCCCTGGCCAGGCGGCTGTACGGTTCGCTGGCCGAGCCCGGCCGGCACCGGAGTCTTTCCGGCGCCGCTCTGATCGACAAGGTCATCGAGATCGACCAGCAACCCATCGGGCGGTCGCCCCGCTCGAATCCCGCCACCTATACCGGCCTGTTCACAGCCATCCGCGAGCTCTACGCCTCGCTGCCGGAATCGCGCGAGCGCGGCTACAAGCCGGGCCGCTTCAGCTTCAACGTCAAGGGGGGGCGCTGCGAGGCTTGCCAGGGGGACGGGCTCAGACGTATCGAGATGAACTTTCTCCCCGATGTCTACGTCCAGTGCGACATCTGCCGGGGACGCCGCTACAACCGCGAGACCTTGACCGTCGGCTACAAGGGCCGCTCCATTGCCGATCTGCTGGAGAGCTCGGTGGACGAGGCGCTCGAAATCCTGGCCAACGTCCCCTCGATCCGCATGAAGCTGCAGACGCTGAGCGAGGTCGGACTGGGATATGTTCACCTGGGACAGTCGGCGACCACCCTGTCCGGAGGCGAGGCTCAGAGGATCAAGCTGGCCCGGGAGCTGAGTCGAAGGGCGACGGGACGGACCCTCTACATCCTGGACGAACCCACCACCGGCCTGCACTTCGAGGATGTCAAGAGGCTCCTGGAGGTGCTCCACCGCTTGACCGATCTGGGCAACACCGTGATCGTCATCGAGCACCAGATCGACGTCATCAAGACGGCTGACTGGGTCATCGACCTGGGTCCGGAGGGTGGCGAAAAGGGCGGACGGATCGTTGCCCAGGGGACCCCGGAAGAGGTGGCCCGGGTTCCCGGCTCCCATACGGGCCAGGCGCTGGCCCCGCTGCTGCCGCCGGCCGGGCTCAAGGCCGCCGAAGCCACTTCGGCCTACCTGCACTAGTGTAATGTTTCTTAAGTTATGTAAGATATAGGCCATGTAAACAACCTTTATGGGAGGGGTCATGGCCAACCATTCGCGTCCCATCATTCTGTCCCAGGGTGACCGGCGGGAGCTGCAACGATTGCAGCGGTCCTCGTCGGTCCCTGCCGGACTCAGCCGCCGTGCACGAGCCGTCTTGTTGATTGCCGATCACATCTCTGGGGCCGAGGTCGCCCGTCGGACCGGCTATACCCAGGTCCAAGTCAGCCGTATCCGACGTCGCTTTGTCGAATCCGGCTTGGCCGGTCTGCCGGATCAACCCCGCAGCGGTCGTCCCCGCCGCCTCAAGCCCCGCAAGACCGCCCAGGTGGTGGCCATGACCTTGAAACCGCCACCGGCCGGCGTCACCCACTGGAGTAGCCGGGATCTGGCCAAGAAGCTCGGTCTCTCTCACAGCACCATCTATCGCATCTGGAAGGCCCATGCACTCAAGCCCCACCGGGTGGAAACCTTCAAGTTCAGCACCGACCCCCAGGCCGAAGACAAGATCTATGACGTGGCCGGACTCTATCTAAACCCGCCTGACAACGCCGTCGTCTTGAGCGTCGATGAGAAAACCCAGATTCAAGCCCTCAGCCGCACCCAGCCCCTACTTCCCCTCAGACCCGTCTTGCCGGCCCGCCAGACACACGACTATCGGCGCAACGGGCTCACCAGTCTGTATGCGGCCCTGGAAGTGGCCACCGGCACCGTCGTGGGCGAGTGTTCCCCCCGCCACACGGGAAGCGATTTCCTGCGCTTCATCAAACGGCTGGAGCGGCGTTACCGCAAACAGGACTTGCACGTCATTGTCGACAACTCCTCGACTCATACCACTCCGGCCGTCAAAGCCTGGCTCAAGAAGCA
>JAJECY010000030.1 GCA_022821775.1 Acidobacteriota bacterium | reverse complement strand
GAAATCGAGCGGCTGTTCCGTCGGTTGAAGGGCTATCGTCGTATCTTCTCTCGCTACGAGAAACTCGATGCCCTCTTCCTCGGATTCATCCTGTTTGCCCTCATCTTCGAGGCGCTTCGGTAGTGTTAACAGGCCCTAGTTGTCACTGTGCGGTAATATAACCGTGTCCCGGCGGGAAAGGGCCGGCTGACCGCGGTTGGCTTCCTGTCCCCTGTCGAGATCAACCGGAGGGGATTGCTGTACCGGAGATGGGAAATGGAGGTCTGTGCACAGCCATGAACGCCCCCTATTCCGATAACGCCGTTGCCATCGTCGGATATGCCTACCGGATGCCGGGCGGAATCCGCACCGACGATGACTTCTGGCGTCTGCTGAGCGAGCGCGAGATCGTCCGCGAGCCGGTCACCGAACGCTACGGCAGGGGCTATCAACCCGTCGGTGGATTCTCCGGCCCGGGTCGCTTCGCCAGTCCCTACGAGGGCTTGATCCGAGAAGATGGGGAGAAGCTCTTCGACCGGAGTCTCTTCGGACTCTCCCATAACGAAATGTTGGCCATGGACCCTCAGGTCAGGATGTTGTTGAGTTGCGCCTGGGAGACCTCCGAGCGGGCTGGCTGGGATCTTCATTACTTGCGCAACAGCCCCACCGGTGTCTTCATCGGCGCGCAGGTTCCGCCGGTCGCCAACTGGCGCTCCCTGTATGGCGCCACCCAGTTTGACGTGATCACCATCAGCCTGTCGATGCTGTCCAACCGCATCTCCTACCACTTCAACTTGATGGGCCCGTCGGCCACCTACTGCACGGCGTGTTCCGCCAGCCTGACCGCCCTGCACGCAGCCATGAACGCGCTTCGCTGCGGGGACTGCGAGCAGGCCCTGGTCGGGTCCTCCAACTATCTGGGCACAGCCAGGGTGAGTGCTTCCTTCAATGCTCTGGGCGTCATCAGTCCGGACGGCCGGTGCCACTCCTTCGATGCGGAGGCCAACGGCTACATGCGCTCGGAAGGCGCCTTCGTCTTTGCGGTCAAGCCACTGAAGGCCGCCGAAAGAGACGGCGACCGCATCCACGCCGTAGTCGAGGCGACCGCGGTCAATGCGGCCGGGGCCGCCGACGGCAGCGCCGGTCTGGCTCAAGGACGCTACATCACGGCGCCGACCCGTCATGCCCAGGTCGAACTGATGCGCAGGGCCTGTGCCCGTTCGGGACATGCTCCCCAGGACTTCGACTACATCGAAGCCCATGCCACCGGCACCGTGGTGGGGGACCGCATTGAGGGAAACGCCATTGCAGAAGCCTACGGTGGGAATGGCCGGGCATTTCCGCTGCGAATCGCCAGCGTCAAGAGTAACCTGGGTCACATGGAAGCCGCGGCTTTCAGTTGCGCCCTGCTCAAGGTCATCCTGATGATGCAGCGGCGCACCTTCGCACCGATTTCGAAAAATTTTCTGGTTCCCAATCCGGAAATCGACTTTGAACGTTGCCCCATGCAGGTGCAGACGACCTGCGAGCCCTTTCCTGAGCACCCCGTGGTGGTCGGCATCAACTCCTTCGGCTTCGGCGGCGCCAATGGGCACTGCGTCGTTCGGGAATACCGTCCCTCCCGGCCGCGCATCTGGTCGGTGGCCCTGGCTCCGGAGGCCGGCTTCATGATCCCCCTGTCGGCCCGCACCTCCGGCGCGTTGGAAAGGAGTGCCGGGCAACTGCGGAAAATGCTCGGTGAGCAAGAGATGGACTTGTATGCGCTGGCCGGCAATCTGAGCCGTCGCCGTACTCATTTCGCTGCGCGAACATCCTTTGCAGTTCGCTCCCGACAAGAATTGATCGAGGCCCTCGACGCCTTCGCGGAGGAGCCGCCGCCGGTTGCCATGGTGGAGGAGAAAGAGCGGCGACTGGCCATGGTTTTCTCCGGACAGGGCACCCAGTGGGCCGGCTGCGGCCGGTCCCTCTACGACGCCCATCCCGTTTTCCGCCGCGTCATCGATGCGATTGAGGAGCACTGGAGGGAACACTCGGAAATCTCGTTGCGCCAAGCCTGCTTCCGGGCCGATCAATCGGCGCTGAACGAAGTCGAGTTGGCCCAGCCCGTCATCTTCATGATTCAGTGCGCCCTGGTGGATTTGTTCAAGACCTGGGGTGTCTATCCGGACTGCGTGGTGGGCCATAGTTCCGGGGAAGTCGCTGCCGCCTACGCCTGTGGAGCAATCTCGTTGGCCGATGCAACCCGGCTGGTTTTCCATCGCGCCACCCTGCAGCAGCGCACGGCCGGTTCGGGCCGCATGCTGTCGGTCGGCCTGGATCGGCCGGGTCTGGAGGACCTGCTCGAATCGTTGCAAGTTCCCTTCCAAGCTCACCAAGGCCGAAATAGAGAGGTCGAGATCGCCTGTGAGAATGCGCCGGCCAGCACCGTCATCTGCGGCCGGGAGACCCTCCTGCGCCCCATCATGGAGGAACTGGATCGGCGCAACCTGCAGAACCGGCTCATTCCCGGAAATATCGCCTTCCACTCCAGCGCCATGGATCCGATCAGGGAGGATGCCCTGGCGGCCCTGTCGTTCCTGGACGATTGCGGCTTCGACGCCGAGGTGCCGTTTGTTTCCTCGGTCACCGGTGAGAATGCCCGGCGTCTCGACAGCGCTTACTGGTGGTCGAACATTCGACAGCCGGTGCGGTTCGTGGCGGCAATGGAAACCATCATGAGGGATCATCGGCCCGAGGTGTTGCTTGAAATTGCGCCTCACAGCGCTCTGCAACCCGTCATCGCCCAGTGCCTGGAGGGCGGCGATCCCGTGTCGGTATGCATTCCGACGCTCATGAGAGACACCGATGTCTGCCTCGGCTTCCATCAGGCCCTGGGAGCCTTGTTCAGGGCCGGCGTTGAGCTGGACTTCGCGGCCCAGTATCCCCGACCGGAACCCGTTGCCCATCGGCTTCCCGGCTATCCCAGAGAGGATCAGGCCACCATCGATCTGAAGTGCGATGACGAGATGTTTCTGCGGCAAGGCGGCTTTTCACAAGGCCCGTTGATCGGGCGCAAGGTCCCCTCCGACCACTTGCTCTTCGAAGCCCGGCTTTCCGACGAGGACTTTCCCTGGCTGACGGAGCACCTTGTCCATTACGCGGCCATCATGCCGGCAGCCGGTTACATTGAACTCATCCTTCAGGCGTTCGCAGGGGCCCCGATTCACATAGAGGTTCTCGAGTTCCTGCAGCCCTGTCCCATTCCCAAGACACCGGTACGCCTGCAGACGGAATTGCGTCCACTCGCCAATGTTCCCGATGCCTACACTTTCACCATCTCTTCACGGTCCTATGAGGTCGAAGCCGGCAGCGAACTGCATTGCCGCGGAAAAGTGCGCCTTCTCAAGGACGACCGGGCGGCGGACGTGCCGGCCCGCCTGGAAGAGATCGACACCACCCGCTTCGAACGTTCGGTGATTGCCGACGAGAGTGATTGTTATGAACGCTTTGAGGCCGCGCTCAGCGAGACCTTTCAATATGGTCCCCATTTCAGAACCATGAAGCGGGTCCGGATGGACATGTCGACCCGGGCCTATCTTGTCGACGTGGAAATGGACGAGAGACTGTGGAGGACCGGACGGGAGGAAGGGTATGTCGCCTCGGTCCCAATGCTCGACGGGGGACTGCAGATATTCCTCTACAACCTGATGCTGGGCGCCGATCACTTTGCCATACCCCAGCGTGCCGAACGGGTGACGTTTCTTCGCCCTCCGACCTCGCCGCGGATCACCGTTCACGTGACCAAGCCTGCCGACGGCTGGTACCGTGTGAACGAAATGGGCCAGTATTGTGTGCATTACGGGGAAACGACCGGTGGCAGCGTCAGTTTTTATGACAACCAGACCGGGGAGCTCATCGCGCACATCCGCGATTACATCTCCTTCGTATCCAATCCTCGCTGGGGCGACTTGCCGCGCAGCAAGCACAGGATCTCGTGGCAACCGAAGAGTCTCCCGGTCGGGCAGTCGCTTTTGGACCGGCTGCCCCATGGCGAGATTGATCCTCCTGCGCTCATTGCAGCCCTGGAACAGTCCGAACAGGGCGAACGCTACGCTTGTCATATCGTCGAGTTTGCCGGTGGCCGCGAACCCGATCAGACGATCCTCACACAGTGCATCGACGATCTCTCCAGTTCGGGTGGGCCCTCGGAGTTCTGGATGATCAGCGACAGCGAGGAGACCTCCCGCGCCCACTACGAGGCGTTCCACCGCAAGCAGGCTGCGCTGCGGTTCGAAACTCTGGAACCATCCCTTCAAGCGGATCTGCGGAAAGGCCTGTTGCGTCCAGGGGCCGCCGAGATCATTTTTCTGCATGGGGATGATGGGCCCTTCGAGCCGGAGCGATGGCGGTTTCTACTGAGAGTGGCGGTTGCCGGTGGTCTGGCCCTGGTCTGTCACGACGAGGGCGACCTCATCGAGCCGGGCGAAGGCTGGAGGAGGGTGCGGTCGGGACGGCGCACGACCCTGCTGCAGGCGAGGCTGTCCCGGTCGTATTCCTCCGACAAAGGAGGACTCTCCGGCCCCCGGTGGGTGCTGGGTGAGCCCAATAGCCGGGCAGCGGACTGGGTGTCCCTGCTGGATGCGCGTGGGGTGCGCCTGATTCCTCCGGAGATTCTTCGCGACGGCAATTACGAGACACTGGAAGAGTGGCCGCAAGTGACCGACCTGCAAGCGATCGACTTCTTCTGCGGGACCGACCCCGACGATCCGACAGGCGAAAGAGCATCGGTGCAACTCATTGCCTTCGTCAGGGCTCTGGTTTCCCACAGGCTTGAGCACGGACATCAGCCCTGCCGCTTGACCGTGGTGACGCATCGGGCCGCATTCCAGGTGGAGGAGCCGCGGGGGAGTGCCCTGTGGGGAGCGGCTCGGAGCATGGCTCTCGAAGTCGGCGAGGAAGTCGGGATCGATTTTCGGCTGGTGGACTTGGGCGGTCCCGAGGACCTCGAGGCTTTGGCCGGTCTGGCACGGTGCGACTTGCGCGAGAGGGAACTGGCCGTGCGGCGGAATCGCTTGTGGGCGCCGCGACTGGTCAGTATTCGAGAGAGATATCCGCTGGTGCCCGCGGGGGAGGATCCCGCCCAACGCCTCACCCTGGAGAGCCCTGGCCAGATTACCGGTCTGGAAATGAAGACCTACCCACTCCCGGAGTTGGGGGCGGAGGACGTGGAGATCGAGGTGGCGGCCGCGGCACTCAACTTCCGCGACATCATGGTGACGCTGGGATTGTTGCCGGCATTGGCCTACGAGCGCTCGGCCCTCGGCCGCGAAGTCGGCATCGAGGCCTGCGGGATCGTCCGCCGCGTCGGGTCGAAGGTACGCCACTTTAGCGCCGGCGATGCGGTGGTGTTCACCCAAGGCGGTTGTGTCGCCAATCGCGTTGTGGTCAACCAACACCTGGTGTTCGGGAAGCCGGATCGCTTGAGCATGGAAGAGGCCGCGTCAGTATTGTCGGTCCATGTCACCGCCTACTACTCCCTGATTCACCTGGCCCGTCTGCGCAAGGGACAACGCGTTCTCATCCACTCGGCCATGGGCGGAGTCGGGCAGGCGGCCATCGCCCTGGCAAAACATGTGGGCGCGGAGATTTACGCCACGGCCGGCAGCCCGAGCAAGCGCGAGAAGTTGCTGGGGTTGGGAGCACGGGCGGCCTTCGATTCGCACAGCTTCGATTGGTACGACGGATTGATGGAAGCCACCGGTGGCCAGGGTGTCGACGTGGTCTTGAATTCCCTGGCCGGCCGCCACATCGAGTTGTGTCTGCAGGCCCTTCGCCCGGGCGGTTGGCACTGCGAGATCGGCAAGGTCGACATCTATGCCGACAACGAGCTCGGCCTGCGTATCTTCCGCAAGAACCTGCGCTTCGCGGCCATCGACGTGGACCGCCTGATGATCGACGACCCCTATCTCTCGCACCGGCTCTCACAAGCCTGCCTGGATCTGCTGGGTGAAGGGGCGTTACCGGCGCTGCCGGTCACCGTCTTTCCCTACAAGGACTTCGCCAGCGCCCTGCGCTTGATGACAACCGGTCAACACCAGGGGAAACTGGTGCTGAAGGCTCCCGAAACTCCCGCCGCTGCCGGTTACTCGGTTGCCGACGTGCGGCCGTTTCTCGATCCCGATGCCACCTACCTGGTGACCGGTGGTCTGGGGGGCTTCGGACTGCGGGTGCTGCCTTACCTGGCGGCTGCAGGCGCCCGCCATATCACCCTGATGGACCGGGACCCCGAACGCCGTCGGACTGCCGACTGGATCCGTCGGTCAAGCGCTCTGGTCTACATGGATGAGGAGGTGGAGTTAGACATCGTTCAGGGAGACGTGTCGGTGGAAGAGGATGTCAGGCGCTGTATCGCCCAATTGCAAAGACCGCTCAAAGGCGTGTTTCACCTGGCCGGGGTGCTGGACGACCATTTGCTGGTCGACATGTCGAACCAGTCCGTGGCCAAGGTCTTCGCTCCCAAGGCCGCCGGCGCCCTCCACCTGCACCGGGCCACCGAAGGCTGTCCACTCGATTACTTCGTTCTGTTTTCCTCCACCGCCTCGGTGTTGGGCAACCCTGGACAGGTCAACTACAGCGCGGCCAACTCTTTCCTGGACGGTTTGGCTGCCTGTCGCCGCCGCCGGGGCCTTCCCGGTCTGTCCTACAACATGGCCGCCGTTTCCGACGCCGGCATGGCCGCGCGCAGTTTGCCCGTGCTGCGAATGATGAGGGCCGCCGGCATACCGCCGGTGAGCAGCCAGTTCGCCGTGTCCAACCTGGACCACGCCCTGCGCACCATGTCTGAAAGGGACCACTTGATCACGGCCCTGTTCGAAGGCCCGACCTGGACGGTGGACCTTCCCGATTACATGCGGATCGGGCGTCTGATGCAGAATCAGGATGCTTTTGAGGTCGGTGAGGCCGGCGAGCTTACCGTCGACAGCGTCGTGGCTCAGATTGCGGCCAAGGTGGCCGAGCTCTGCGGCCACGACGAGGGCGGCGTGGAGGAACCCTTGTCCAGCTTCGGGCTGACCTCGATCTCGGTTGCCGAGCTGGGAACCTTCATCCAGACCCAGTTCAATTACCGGGTGAGCGCTCTGGAACTGATGACCACGGCCTCTACTCTCTCGTTGGCCCGGGACATCCTGCTTGGGAAGAAGGATGTCGAGGAGGGCCGGGACGAGACGGAGGCGGTCGGAGCCAAGGACGCCGGCCTGGTTGGCTCTCGACGGGTCCGCCGTGCGCCGTCGGTTTTTGCCAGTCCACTGGAAGACCACTTTCCGCAAGGTGTCGGAGATTGGTCGGGCGCCGCCGAATAGGAGACGATCCACTGACTCCCAAGAAAAAACCAGAATAGAAAGCGGCCATGCCTCACGCACTTCTGGTATATCCCGAACATCCCCCTGCCTACTGGGGAGCCAAGTATGCTCTGGAATTGCTCGGCATACAGTCAGCCTTTCCCCCTCTGGGCCTGCTCACCGTCGCCGCGATGTTTCCACCCGGATACGACCTTCGCGTGGTGGATATGAATGTGACGCCCTTGCAGGAGGCGGACCTGGAGTGGGCCGATCTGGTGTTTACATCCACCATGATTGTTCAACGAGCCTCCCTGCAGGCAGTGACCGAGCGCTGCAGTCGGGCCGGCATTCCGGTGGTGGCCGGGGGACCCTACCCCACTTCGTATCACGAGGAGATCGAAGGCGTGGACCATTTTGTGCTGGATGAGGTGGAGGAAACCTTTTCCGGATTCCTGCGCGACCTGGAGACCGGCACGGCCAAAGCCATTTATCGGGAGCCGCGAAAACCGGATGTGAGCCGGACACCCCTCCCGCGTTTCGACCTCATCGATACGAACGCCTATCACTCCATGTGCGTGCAGTTCTCCCGAGGATGTCCGTTCGACTGTGAATTCTGTGACATTATCAAGCTCTTCGGGCGCGTGCCCCGGACCAAGTCACCCGAGCAGATGATCCGGGAATTCGATTCCCTGTATCGATTGGGATGGCGAGGCCCCCTGTTCCTGGTTGACGACAACTTCATCGGCAACAAGCGAGAGGCGTTGGAACTCCTGCCGGTGATCGCCGAGTGGCAAAAAGCCCGTGGCTACCCGTTCTCCCTGTTCACCGAGGCGAGTGTGAATCTGGCCCGAACGGATGAACTGATGGATGCCATGATCGAGGCCGGGTTCAATTCCGTGTTCTTGGGCATTGAAACCCCCAACCCCAAGGCCTTGCTCAAGACCAAGAAGCCACAAAACGTCGGCAAACAGGAAGAGGATTATCTCCTCCATGCCGTGCGCAAGATCCAGCACAAAGGAATGCAGGTCACGGGAGGCTTCATTCTGGGTCTGGATGAAGATGACGAGGGTGTGTTTGACGAGCAGATCGACTTTATCCAGCGGGCCGGCATTCCCATGGCGCCGATCTATATGCTGGTTGCTCTAAAGGGCACGGATCTGTATGAGCGCCTGAAAAGGGAGAACCGCCTGCTGGACGCACCCATCGAAATCGACGCCACCAGCTTGAACTTCAAGCCGGGGATGAATCCCGGGACATTGGTCGAGGGATACCGGCGCGTGATCAGTACCATTTATGACCCCACCCTCGAGAATTACTTCAAGCGTTGCCTGACCTTGTTCGAACACCTCAGGCCTGTTCCGCACCTGCAAAAATCCAGGAGCAAGAACGCGCTGTTTGTGGAACTCATGGGTGTGCGGAGCCGACTCTCCTCCAGGCAACTCCCGGCCTACAACAAGTTCGTTGCCAAGGTCTCCAGGGACCATCCCCGAATGCTCCCTGAGGCGATTCGCCTGGCCGCCCTGGGCTACCACTTCGAAAAGGTTACCCGCCAGCAGATTGCGATTAACGAGTTCAAGAAGTTTGTAACGGCCGAGTTGGAGAAGGTCAAGGAAGAGTACTCGCACCGCGCCAAGGCAGTGGAAGCAGTCGGGGAACGGAAGCAAGCGTTGCTGACGCGAGTTCATGCGCGCTATCAATCGATACCCGCCGACTTTCGCTACCAGGGAGACGGCGTCGAGCATGCGTTGGCGAGTTTCCGATCCGCCGTGAACGAGCAGGTCGGCTGACGCACACACTCGGTGGCGACGTGGAGTGCCGCGCCCAAATTGCCCTGTTCCAAGGAAGGAGCGTATGACCGAACGAAATGACGCCGACACGACGGTGGAGCCGATCGTCGGGACCCTGCCCCCGCATTGCCAGAGAGACATCGATACACTGCGTCGATTCATTCATGCCTCCGTCAGCCAGGAAAGGCCGGCCGATCCCGTGTCTCCGGCTGATTTTCGAGAGGTCCTGCTGACCGGAGCCACCGGATTTATCGGTCGTTTCCTGCTGCGCGACCTGTTGTGGCAGAAGCCGAATCTGGTCGTGCACTGCCTGGTGCGGGCCGACGATGCCGCGGGTGGGTACCAGCGCCTGCGCGCTGCCCTCGAAGAAGCTGAAATCTGGGATGAGTCGTTCGCCTCGCGCATCCGAGCGGTGGCGGGAGATCTCGGCCAGGCCCGATTCGGGCTGAGGGAAGGGGAATTCAACGATCTCTGCCGGCGGATCGACGCCGTCTACCATCTGGCTGCCTCCATCAGTCTCTCGACCTCCTATATGGCCATCCGCAAGCTCAATACGCTCAGCCTTCACAATGTGCTCGAACTGTGTTTGCGCCAACGCTTCAAGCACCTGTTCTACGCTTCGACCATGGCCGTGTTCCCGCAGTATTTTTTTGCCTTCGCCCGCGAGTTCAAGGGCAGTCGCATCGACCACCAGATGCAGCCGGACCTGGCAATCATGAAGAAGAAGTACCCCATCGGATTGCTTGGTTATCCCTGGAGCAAATTGACCGCTGAACAAGTCCTGCTTTTTGCCCGGCAGGCCGGACTGCCGTTGGCGATTTTCCGGCTGCCTCAAACCGCCGTGTCCGGAATGGGATTTGTCCAACCGAGCGATCTCACAATGAAGATACTGGCCGCGGTGGTCGATTCCGAAACCATGCCCGCGGGATTCTCCTTTCGATCCAACCACGAGGCGGTCGATACCTTGAGTCGAGCCTGTACGGCCATTTCCCTGAATCCCGAACGGCGGTTCACCATCTACCATTGTTGCAACCCTCAGTTGGACTACTACAGCCTGGAACTCGCCGACTTTGGTGTCTATTTCCCGGAAGTTCCCTACGAGTCGTTCAAGCAGTCCTGCCAGGCTCGCGGCGAGGATTCGATACTACACGGTCACTGGGCCGTGCTCGATCATTTTGCCAAATACTGGTTCAGCAACGACAAGCCTGCGGGTCGGCTGCCCATGAGCGACCGTGCCTTCCGCGAGGACTGCCCGCACACGATCAAGTGGCCGGGCGTGTTGACCAAGCTCAGGCGTTCCTATCAACGGGGGCAAGAGGATCGCCGAAATTGGCCCTATCCCACCTCCCATGGCCGACTCGACTTTGAAGGCTTGATGTCGCGGGCTGAACACTATGCCGAGTCCTGCAAGGTCCCCTTCGAACAGGCCTATCCCGGATGGATGCGTCGCAATCTGCAACAATTGGTTCTGGCATTCAAGGCGGCCGATGCCAATCTGCTGGAGAACAAGCTGGTTGATATCGTCTTCGACCTCAGCCGTCTCCTGATGATCAATTCCGGTTTCGCTCGCGAAAGACGGCAGTACAGGGAGATCGAACAGGAGGAGATCACCTGCCCGGTCTTTATTGTCGGGATCAATCGCACGGGTACGACCTATCTGCACCGGCTGTTGGCCCGTGACCCGCGGTTTTGGGCGCTGAGGGGCTACGAGTACACCGCGCCGAGTCTGTCGAGGCATGAATACGCCACGATTGCGTTTACGCCGGACGACCCCCGTCGGGCGTGGGTCGAGGAGATGATCGAATCATCCAATGTCAACGAGCTGTTCAAAGGGGTTCACGACTTCAACGTGGACGAACCGACGGAGGATTTCCCGCTATTGAGCATGGCCTTCGGATCATGGACCGCGACCGTTCGTTTCCATGTCCCGGAGTTCGGCCGTTGGCTGGATGCCACCGGTGTGCGGCATGCCTACGCCCATCACCGCCGCACCATGCAGAATATCAGTTGGCAGCACCGGCAGCGTCATCCCGGGCAGGTGGGGCAGTGGCTGTTCAAGATGCCCTTTCATCTCATGGAGTTGGAGACCCTCGTCCGGACCTATCCCGATGCCCTCTTCATCCAGACCCATCGGAGCCCGACTCAATTCATGGGTTCCTGGAACAGCTTTGTGGAAAGGGCCCGCTCGCTTGTCTACGAGCCACAGCCACGAGAGATCCTTGGCATCGAGCAATTGGCGTTCATGAGCGGCATGATGGACAGGAGTGTTCGATTCCGGGAAGCCCACCCCGAGCTGGAGCACCGCTGGATGGACGTGAACTACGTTGATCTGGTGGAGGATCCCATGGCCGTGGTCCATGAAATCTATGAACGGTTCAACTGGCCGCTCAAGCAGGGGGCGATCACCGCCATGGACGACTGGCTAAACCGGCAGGGACAGCGCCGCCGCAAGGAACCACGGCACCGCTACCATCTGGGGGACTACGGTCTGACTTCGGAGGAGGTCAACGACGCCTTCGCAGGTTATCGCGCCTTTCTGACCCGCAAGTCCATTCGGAACTCCGGCCTGTAGCGCTACTGAGTCCGACTGGATGGGCTTGCGGGGGCAAAGGCTGTGCCGGCCGGGTCTTCGTTCCGGCAGGCTATCTCGCTTCGGCCGCCATGGCCGTCATTTTTCCGCTTTTGCAACAACGTCTTCGAGCACTGTTTCGGCGGATTTGAACATTTCCGTCAGAAGCTGCTTGCGCCGGGTCTTCAAACGTTCGACATACATCCACAGGGCGTTGGTGATTCCGGCAACCACCGCTTCCCGCGTCTTGAGCGGGAGAGTGCGGTCATTCTGGTATTCGTATTTCTCGATGGTGAAGTTGGCGATGTGCTGGATGTTCTCTCCGACGATATCGAAATCGACGGAGATGCGAAGCGGAATGGTCTTGCTCGTCTCTGCTACTTCCTCGTCGTCGCCGACGTCTGCCTTCCCGGTAATGGCTTCGATGGCCGCACTCTGCGAATCGTAAATCGACATGATTCCGTGAAAGCCGCTGACGGTGACAATCTCGCGAATCGAATCGGAGAGGTTGCAGATGCCAAAGGCCTTGCCTTCCGGGTTGAATTTCTTGGCGATGATCAGGCAAACGCGAAGACCCGCGCTGCTGATGTAGCCCAATTGCCCGAAGTCCAGGATCATGGCGCGTTCATCGGGATCGATTCCGGATTCCAAGGTATTCTGGACTTCAATGTAGTTGTTTCCGTCGATACGACCGATCGGCGCAGCGATCAGAATACCTTCTCTACGGCTCCACTTGACTTGACCTGCCATGGCGTTACCCCTTTCGAACTCAGAATCAGTCATCCGGAAAAAGACCGGTTCATCATAGCATGATACGTGGCGGATGCGGTCATATTGGGTTACCGTACCCTGTTTATCCCGCGCATTGCACCGGGCCTCCGGGTTGATCGGAGAGGGAGACAGGCGCCATTGAACGTGGACTCGAGAAACAAGGCGAGAGTCGCTCCCGATTCATCGGACGTGGGAGGCTCGCTGCGACTCTCCGGGGAACAACTCCTGCCGGCGTTGACCGGCGTGATGACGGCCATGTTTCTGGCTGCAGTGAGCCAGATCAATATCGCCACCGCAATGCCTCGCATCCTGGCCGACCTGGGCGGGTTCGACCGCTACACCTGGGCTTCGACCGCATACCTGGTCGCCTCCACCATTGCGATTCCCATCGCGGGCAGATTGGCCGATCTGTTCGGACGCAGGCTGTTCTTCATCCTGGGCCTGGCGATCTTCATGATCGGCTCGATCGCGGCGGGTTTGAGCCAGTCGATGAACCAGCTCATCGCTTCCCGCGCCATCATGGGCATCGGCGGCGGCACTCTCATGACCAACAGTATCGCCGCCGTGGCAGACCTGTTCCCGGCGGAAGAACGGGGCCGGTACATGGGGCTGATCGGCCTTGTCTTCGGCCTGTCTTCGGTGATCGGGCCGCCGGTGGCCGGTTTCATCACGGACAGCTTGTCCTGGAACTGGATCTTTCTGCTGAATGTTCCTGCCGGAATCCCGGTGTTGCTGTTGATCGTTCGGGCATTCCCCGGTGTCGCTCCCGCCGGCGGGAAGCGCAGGCTGGACTACCCGGGAATGGTCACCCTGGCACTGGCGGTGGCCTGCCTGATGATCGCGCTCTCTCTCGGAGGCGTTCACTACCAGTGGGGTTCGCTTCAGGTCAGCGGACTCCTGGGTTTCGGGTTGGCAATGGCCGTGATATTCCTGGTGATCGAGTCCAGGTCCGACTCTCCCGTCATGCCCCTGGAAATTTACAGAAGCCGGGCGGTGGCGGTTTCCGCGATGGTCACCCTGATGACCGGATTCGGATTGCACAGCACAGCGCTCTTGATCCTGCTCTACTTCCAGGGGGTGTTGGGCTCAACCGCGACCGGCAGCGGCGGCCTGCTGACCCCCATGATGCTTGCCATGGTATTCGGGGCCATCGTGTCGGGGAGACGGCTCTCCGGAATCGGGGGGAACTACCGGAGACAGGCCCTGATTTCCTCGGGAGCCATGGCGGTGGGCATCTATCTGCTCTCCACCATGAACGAGAATACGAGTTTTGCCGGGGCGGTGGCCTATATTTCGCTTACGGGGCTGGGACTGGGCGGCGCCATGTCGACCTCCAACCTGGCTGTCCAGAACTCGGTGCCCCTCCGGCTGGTTGGCAGCGCAACCTCCGCGATTCAGTTCTCCAGGTTGTTCAGCGGTACGCTGGGTCTGGCCGTTTTGGGGGTTGTGTTGACGGCGAGTTTCTCATCCAGGCTGGAAGAAGCCGTCCCGGAATCCGTCAGGGCCGCGCTTGCCCAAGGGCAGTTCGAGGCCGTCAGGCAGAACCCGCGGGCGCTTGTCGATCCCACCGCGATCGAGACGCTGAGAACCGGCTTTGCGGAGAGGGGGCTGGACGGCGTTCAGATGGCGGACAGGCTGCTCGGAGCACTCAGGTCGGCGCTGGTCGGGGGCGTGAGCGATGCCTTCACGCTGAGTGCGCTGATGGCGGGGCTGTCATTTCTTGCCGCACTGTTCCTGCGAGTCGAAAAGCGGAGAGGCTGACGGCCCGGGAACTCCTCAGTTCGACGACTCGAACTGTGCCACGTGCAGGCGAATATAGGTCCTGGTTCCCTTGAGCGCCTCGTTGCCCTGGGCCAGGTCCCAGGGTGTCTTGCCGTCTGCATTCCGAGCATTGGCGTCGGCTCCGGCCTCCAGCAGCAGATCGATCACGGCTGGAACCTTGCCGCTTGCGGCGGACTGATGCAGGGGTGTGCGGCCCGCGTTGTCCCGCGCTTCCAGGTTGGCTCCGGCCTCGATCAGAACCCTTGTCACTGCCGGGTTGGGGTTTGCCCGCGCGGCATCGTGCAGCGGGCTGTTGCCGGACTTGTTTTGCACATTCGGATCTGCTCCGGCGGCAAGAAGCGCCTCGATGACCGCCGGATTCCGGTTGCCCCAGGCCGCCAATACCAGCGGGGTATTGCTGTTTCTGCTCCGGGCATCCGGCTTCGCTCCGGCCGCCAGCAGCGTTTTGACCACCGCCGGATTCTTGCTGTTCCAGGCCGCGAAATGCAGAGGCGTGCGACCGTTTTCCGTCTGGACTCCGACATCGGCGCCGGCATCCAGACAGGAGGTTACGTGCTCGACGGTTGCTTTCAGGAAGTAGTCGCGGCTGTTCCACCGATCGCAGTCCGGGCCCGATTGGGCCGCAGCGACGAACACAACCAACAAGAGCCAGGAACAGGCCCCAGTACAAGTAGACTTGAATGTCATGGCATTGCCCCTCCTGTAAAATACTGCTGGCAAGGAAGTTGATCCGTTCCACACGGGACAGCCAACGCTCACGCAGTCTACCACCAAACCGCTGGAGTTTGAAGGTGTCCGGCAACCCTTCGAGAAATTTGGGGCAGGATGAATCTTAGTGGGTGTACGGCGTAATCGTGATGCGGTAAACTACCGGCATGAAAAAACCGCATTGCCGTTCCATTTTTATCCCCTTGCTTCTCTCCCTCGTCTCTCCGGCCCTGGCTGGCGAAGACACCTGCGCCGATCGCTCCATCGTGGCCGGCGCCGTCCGGACGTTGCAGGACGCCAAGACTCTGACCCGGTGCGCCTACGAGTTTGTCCACGAGGTGGGCTTCGAGGAGGCCCGCCGTGCCTTCAACGAGGAGGAGCGCTGGAAGAGCGGCCCGACCTATGTCTTCGTCTCCGAAGTCACGCCGTTGAGCGACCGGGCCCGGCTGTTCGTCTTTCCGCCGGCCCGGGAAAGGGAAGGGGGCTCGCTCGGCCTGCTGATCGATGTCTACGGCAACGACTACTACAAGGAACAGCACCGCATCGCCAGCGGGTTCGGCGAGGGCTTCATCTACTACTCCTTCCTCAACCCGGCAACCGGCAGGGACGAGCCCAAGGCCACCTACATCAAGAGCATCGATTGGGAGGGGAACTCAGCCGCGATCGGGGTGGGGGTCTACCGGCGTGATCTGCCCGGCACCTGCCGGACCGAGGAGGTCGGCGCCGCCATGCTCGACTCCGATCCGTCGGAGGCGCGCCTGCAGGAGTTTGTCCGCTGCGCCGCCATGGAGCTGGATTCCATGGGGTATTTCGCCTCGGTGAGCCTGGCCAACGACGCCCGTTGGCGCAGCGGCTCCATCTACCTGTTCGGGCTGGACACCTATGGCTATACCTTCTTCAGCGGCTCTCCGGCGGATTCCTGGATCGGGTCGGAGCTGTCCTCCGACACCATCGGCGGCTTCGGAGGCCGAAACGTTTTGGGGGTTGCCGATGCCTTCGGCGAATCCTTCCTCTACTACTCCAATCGGAATCCGGCCACCGGCCGGTGGCAACGCAAGGTGGCCTTTATCAAGAGGGTCACCTCCTTCGGGGTTCCGGTGCTGATCGGCGCGGGTTACTACCTGGATTGAAGCCAACCGCGGGTATTTGCGCCGACTGCAGGCGGACCGCAGCAAGCAGCAGGCCATACCCACGCCAGCCATTCACCCGGGTCGAATTCCGGCGGCTCAGAAGCGGTACTTCATTCCGAGCGTCACCCCCCAATACCGGAAGCTGCTGAGCGTCACCGTTCCCGAGAAGGGCGTGGTCCCGTCCGCCCGCACCGGTTCGTGGCTGCGGATGAGGGACCAGGTCACGTTCTGGCTCAACTCTCCGAAGCGGGCCCAGTGCGCGTTGATCCCGATCGTGGTCCGTTCGCCCACCGCGTAGTCCAGGCCGCCCAGGACCTGAAAGCCGGGGAGCATGCCGCTGAGGTCCGGCTGCAGCAGGCTGACCGTGCCGGCGGCCGCTGCCGGCCGGTCGGCGACGGTGAGCGGCGGCTCCACATCCTGGTACCCCTGGTCGAGAGTCTTGCGGATCAGGCGCCGGGTGTAGTTCAGGCGGGTGTGCGCGATGCCGGGGCCAATGCCCAGATAGGGCGTCCACCGCGAGTCGTTGGGGAAGTCGTAGTAGATGTTGACGAAGAACTGGTGGACGCGGTAGTTGGAGATCGACTCCGTCGGCGGGGACACCGGACTCCATTCCAGGGTTTTGCTGACCACGGCCTGGTTGGAAGCGGCTTCAATGAGCGGGGACACGTCCCCGCCTTGGGTCCGGGCCCGGTACTCGAACTCGATACGCGGCCTGCCCAAGGCATAGCCGGCGCTGAAGCCGCCGGTGAATCCCAGCCCCGGCGAGAAGCCGTTGGAGGAGAGTTGGCGCGGCGTCGTGTCCATGCATGCCGGGTCGCCGCTTGGCGCCAGGGCCGGATCGTCGTACAGCAGCCTGTCGCAACTGGTGGGGTTGCTGACCGCCGAGACCGCCGAGTCCAGCCGCGACGAGCCTGTCAGGCCGAGGTTGAGGCCAAGATAGCCGCCGCTCCGGTCGCCCTGGGCATGGGCTGCGGTACCGGCCAGCAGGCAGGCAACCAGCATTGCGGCCGAGACCGCATGCCCGGCGTGGCGACCAGGAGATGGTGTAGTGTTCCTCAGGTGACCCATTGTGCACCTCGTGGATGGAACGCGAGAATCAAGAGGCATCCGACGCTGGAGGTTGGGGCTCCAGAAGCCCTGGCGCCATCATAATAGCAACCCCTGTTGTTTTTCTGAATCATGGATCAGATCTCCGGGATGGCCAGGTCGGACGCGCCCGGCTGGGACATGACGGCCTCCGGGTAGTAGCGCTCGATCAGGTCGGCCGCGATGCGGGCCCGGCGGACGCGTTCCCTGGACAGGGCGATGGCGGTGGGATCGATGTGGGTTCCGCTGGGGTAGATGTCGGGGGCGTTGCGGAGGCCCAGCTTGACATAGACGGGGGAGAGCAGCCGGATGAATTCGGGAATCTCGAAGTGGCGCACGAACCCCCCGAAATTGTCGGGAGTCTCCACGTAGAGGTCCAGCGGCAGGGAGACTGCCTCCCGGATGGAGGCCAATAGCGGCAGGGGCAGGTCGGAGGAGACGTTGAAGGTGTTTCCTCCGAAATCTTCCAATATCCTGACGGAAATCGGATTGGTGGCGCTGAGCTGGACCGAGATCTTGACCACCAGGTTGGCGGGCAGCTCTCCCGTCTGTTTGAGTTGATTGACCAGCCACAGCAGTCCCAGGTCTGCCACCAGGATGCCCCGCAGGCCCAGTTCGCACCCCCGCTTGATGTCCTCCACTGCATAGACCACCTGGTCCATCCCCCTCAAGCCCAGGCCGATGTTCTTGCCGGCGGCCGTCAGGGGCTGAGCTCCGATATCGAAGGTGGCCCGCGGTCCCACGAACAGGCTGACCTCCATCTGGCGGTCCCGGGCGATCTTCAGCATCTCCTTGATCTCGTCGTCGGTCATCAGCATGATCCCGCTGCCCTGGCTGACCCGATGGATGGTGAGCCGATAGCGCTCGGCTTCCTCGATGACCGCCTTGAGGCAGCGCGGGCCTTCCACGCTGGGTATTTCGAAGCGGTACTGGGCTCCGTCCGGAAAACGCTTGGGCGTGCTCCGCAGGGCGTAGCCGTCGCTCGAGGGGAGACCGAGCTTTTTCAGGAAATCGCGAGTCGCCTTCATGGTTGGTTCCTTTCCGATCGGATTGGGCAGCGCCGGGGACGTTGTTGAATTACTGGAGCAACTTGTAAGGAGTGGGGAGGAGACGTTATTGAACAAAAGCAATTCAGCAGCAGCCGATCCAAGTTATTCCAGTAATTCAACAACGTCCCCTACTCCCTGTTTCCGGTTGGATGGGGCGGTTTCGAGCGGCGCCCCGGGGGAGTTTCAGACAAGCCGCGCCCCCGCCCCCACGGCCGGCGGATCATACGAGAGTGAAACAGGGGACCCGGATGGCGTATCGGGAGCACGGAAAGGCTCCGGTTCCCCTCGGCGTCTCGCTTCGTGTGTCTTGGTCGTTCTTCGTGTGCCTTCGTGGATAACTCTTTTTTTTAGCCAAGCCTCTTTCAAGGCCCATCAGGCGGGTCTTTTGCTTGGTGCTCCCGGATTCTGTCCAGGACGCGCTCCCGAATCCACTTGGGGTCCCACCACTCGGTGGGGTTGACCGGGATTCCGTGCAGGAAGAGACCGAAATGGAGATGGTCCCCGGCCGCCAGGCCGGTGGAGCCGCTGCGGCCCAGCACCTGGCCCTTGCTGACCCGCTCGTCCGCCTGTACGGCGATGGAGCTGAGGTGTCCATAGAGCGATAACAGTCCGCAGCCGTGGTCCACCAGGATGGTGTTTCCATAGATGCCCAGCAGGTCCGCGTAGCGCACCACGCCGTCGTTGGAGGCTTCGATGGGGTAGTGTTTCACGACCGACAGGTCGAAACCGACGTGGTCCTGGCGGTCGATCTCTTTGCCCTCATAGAGGTAGGTGCGATGATCGGCAAAGAGGGATTCCACCTTGGATCGGCTGAGCTGGGCGAAGGCTTCG
>JAJECY010000262.1 GCA_022821775.1 Acidobacteriota bacterium | reverse complement strand
GAAATCGAGCGGCTGTTCCGTCGGTTGAAGGGCTATCGTCGTATCTTCTCTCGCTACGAGAAACTCGATGCCCTCTTCCTCGGATTCATCCTGTTTGCCCTCATCTTCGAGGCGCTTCGGTAGTGTTAACAGGCCCTAGTTTGGCTCGACGTATTCAAGCGACGGCGTGACGCGCTACTCGCCGGCGAGCTCGTTACCTTCGATCAAGCGCACAAGCTTTCCCGGGTTTCTCTTGGCGTGTGCGTGGGGCACCACCACAGTTGACTCGCTGCAACGTCCAGTCGTAAGTAGAACACCGTAGTCGAGGGTATTGTCCTTCCAACCGGCAAGCGATTGTTTCAGCTTGTCCCGAAAAGCCGATTCCCTACCACGCCGAAGAATATGTCGAAAGCGACGACGTGCATGTTCATCAGGATTAACCCTCTTAAGGTTCGCCGACTTCAGGACCGGAGACTTCGTTGATGCGGACCGACATATCCGACGATAACGCGCTCGTCCGACTCATCCCACTCAAAGCCGATGCGGATAGTGCGGCGCGGGTCGTGGCTAGCTCCCGTGCCGATGTGCTTCGACAACTTCCAAGTCTTGCCGTTGACTTGGGTCTTGTACCAGTCCGGGAACTTTCCCATGGTCGTTTCTGCCTGGTTCGGTTTGTAGAACCAACCCGGGCAGTCCTCCTCGAGTGATTGGTGTGGTCCATTGCGGTACGCTGTGGCAAGCCACTCCAGGCCGCTGAGCACTTCTTGTGGGTTGTCAAACGGCATGTCTTGCTCGGACTTGGAATTGAGCTGGATTAACAGCCGCTCTGGGAACATCTTCTGAGCCAAGCTTATGGCATCCCGGACGCAATTCACCGTGCGCGGCTTGTCACTCTGCGCCCTTGACCTCTCCGCCTCGATGTAGGCTAGTCGCCAACTTCGCTCTTTTGTCCGGCTCAGAGACAGCTCACCCTCGAGAAGGCGCAACTCCAGAGCCTGCTGTGCCTTCTCAAATTGAAGCCCCCGATTGTGGTCCTGAAGGCGGTCGTTGTCCCTGCGTAGCGACAAGTTCTCACGTTCAAATCGGTCGCGATCAGGCTCGAGCGGGTCGACCGCCGTCGGGTCGTCGGCCGGGTTTTCGACGATGCCTTGTGCACTTCCCAAATCTTTCGCTCCTGGGGCAGGTTCCTCCGCTGGGTGAGTCTGCTCCAGAAACTCTTGCCAAGCGTTCACGAGTTGAAGCATTTCCTCTTCGAGTTGGTTGCGCTCGACGGAGCGCTGGAGTTCTTCATCGCGATTGGCGGCTTGAGGACGAAGCCGGTGGTACACTTCCAGCTTGTCGCGCAGACATCTGGTGAACTCCAATGTCTGGTTGGCCAGGGCCGATCGTTTTTCGACCTCGCTTTGCCACGGATTGGAATCGATGCCAAGATAACGCAGGTCCTCGCCGAAACGCTCCCCGATGTCGTTACACACGGACTTGTTTTCCTCCATGCGCTGGTGGTGAAGTTCACCTTGCTTCTCTTGTAATACGTGTTCTACCCACGTCGTGAAGGTAGCTGCTTCCGCCCACTCGTCAGCATTCGGCGGAAGATTGCGAAGCTGGTCGAGCCAATCACAAAAGCGCGCTGACTCTAACGTCTGGGGAGCGGGAAACCTCCTGGAAGCCAGACAGAGCATGAGCCCTACGTCTTGTTCGTCCAGTTTCGGATTGTTTACCGTGATTGCCTTGCATTCACAAATCCACTCGGCGTTCGTCCAGAAGGCATCGAAACAGGTGCCGGTTCCTCCAGGTACGGGGATGCCTCGGCTGGCCAGGTGCGCTGCGACAGTTTCACGTAGTGCTCGGTGGGATTCCACCCAAATGCTCAGCACCGCGTCGGCCAAGATAGAGTCGCCGTAGGCTATGGCGTCCAGAACGGGGCGCTGAAGCTTTTCCGGAGGCGCCTTGATGGCGTTTCGAAAACCGTTGACGTGGAGCATCTGAACACATTCGTCCAAGCGCTTCCGATCACATTCAGGGGCTTTCGTGCGATGTTTCAAGGCTCGGGCCACAACAACGAGACAAAACGACTCGTTCAGCAACTTGAAGATTTCGTGGGGCGATCGGGTTCCATGGTGTTGCGCAGTGTCGGTAGTCACGATCTCTCACTCCTCGGTGGGTTTGCGCGAGTTTCCTGATCTCGGGAATGCCGGGTGGCAAAAATATACTGCGCCTATCGGGGGTTTCACCCTCGCATAGGACTTTCCGGGGGCCTTCGGAGGGTTAGCGCTTCTTTCGTTGACATGTGGGGCCTCCCTGGTCGATTCCGTTAACGGGGAATTATCGGGCATATAGAGGCCCGTGTTCCGTACCCTCCCGAAGCCGGTTTCCGGGGGCCGTTAGCACCTCTGTTCCGCAAGGCTCACGGATTCGGGGAGTGCTGAATATCTCAGCAGCGAGATCCGAAAAAGAACCAAGCGTTGCCGGCAATGAGCGACAGGCTGATTGTCCTGCCAGCCAACCCGTCAAGCCAGCGAATAGCCCCCGCCGCCAGCAGGTAGACACCAACCGGAAACAATCCCCAAACCCTGAATTCCAGCGTTGCCGCAAGGTATGCCGACATCGGTAGAACAAGGCCAGCCGCCACAAGTAACGGGGTGGTCTTTCGCTGGATTGCTCCGGCAATGGCAACGGGAACACTGAGCGCCACGGCCGGCCAGAAGAACAGGACGACTATCATGGTTCCACGCCGGTTTTTAGCTCGATTTCGGGGGTGTTACGGGCTTGTCACCCCGCCCGGCACCGAGATCCACACCGATGAGCACCAGAGCTTTGAAGGCTTACGGAACAGAGGTCGCAGGTCTCTCTCCTGTGGCAAATCAGAGATCTTGAGGCCAATCCCCCGGAAAAACAGGCCCCTATTTGCTCCGCGCTACGTTTCCTATGGGTCCGACGACCTTGAATACCCTGGAATTCTAGTAGTATGTGGGTCGGCAGAAACCAAAGAAGTATAGCAAGATTTATGTAAAATTAGTGTGAAGTGGAAGGTTGAATTGGTGAGGATGTAGTGAGTCTATCTGGTGCCCTGCAACCCGCGGCGGCAAGGCCTCCCGCGGATAGGGTAACAGCAGATGAACGTCAGCCGCGAAGTCCTTACACATCACGCGATCCAATCGCATCGTTGCGAACTCTCGGTCCATCCCCGCTTTGACGGGGGAACGGAATCAGGATTGTAGCCATAATTTTGCTTAGTCTGATGCCAGTATCCCCCTATTGTCTGTCGACATAGAAGGGATTGAGCCGCGCGTCGCCGGCTTGGCGTTGCGGCAGGTCGACTGTCCGCTCGAGCCGCGTCCGAGAAAGCACCATGCCACTCCGATTCTTTGCCAACGCCGAGGAACTCAGGGACTGGTTCCGCGACCATCACGACAAGCTGGACGAACAGTGGATCGGTTTCTACAAGAAGCACACAGGGATACCGAGCATCGACTGGGCGCAGTCGGTCGACGTTGCGCTCTGCTTCGGCTGGATCGACGGTCTCCGCAAGAGTCTCGGCGCCACGAGCTACAAGATCCGGTTCACGCCACGTCGGGCGCGGAGCCGCTGGAGCAAGCGCAACCTCTCGCGGATGGAAGCCCTCATGGCCGAAGGGCTCGTGGAAGAGGCCGGGCTCGCGGTGTTCCAGGCCCGGGACACATCCTTGCCGGACTACCAGGCGGCCGCCACCGCCCTGCCCGCGTCGCTGGAGAAACGGATCCGGGCCCGTCCCAAGGCATGGGGTTTCTTCCGAGCCACCGCGCTGTCTTACCGAAAGGGCGCATCGGCCTGGATCAACAGCGCCAAGAAGGAGGAGACCCGTCTCCGAAGGCTGGACCAGTTGATCGAGTGCTGCGAGCGCGGCGTGCCGGTCCCCCCGTTGCACTGGGGCGGCAGGCCGGTCAGCAAGCGGGACTGACCGGGATTCGGGCCGTGGAGTCGATTGGGGACGTTGTTGAATTACTGGAATAACTTCGATCCGCCGCTGCTGAAATGCTCTGATTCAAAAACGTCTCCTACGGGCTCGTTACAAGTTATTCCAGTAATTCAACAACGTCCCCTATTCACCTTGATCAATGACTCCGCGGGTATGCCGAGCCCCTTGTGCAAGCGCCAGATCATCTTCAGGCTCAGTGGCCGCTTGCGGTTCAATACCTCGTACACCCGGTTGCGACTGCCGATATAGGTGACCAGGTCCTTCGGTGCGAGCCCGTTCTGCTCCATGTGATAGCGGATGGCATTGATCGGGTCGGGCAGATCGAGAGGGTAGTTCCGGGCCTCCCAAGCTTCGACCAGCGTCACCAGAACATCCAGGCGGTCGCCTTCGGGCGTGTTGCGCTCGGCCGTCATCAGGCCCTCAATTTCCTTAAGCGTCTTGCGATAGTCCAGTTCCGTCTTGATCGGTACGATTTCCATGGCTCGGCCCTCAAATCGATTGCGCGTCAATGGCGTCGTACGTGCGGTGCGTTCCGATGAATCGAATGTAGACGACTCGGTAGGGGTAGTTGATCCACACCACGATGCGATACTTGTTGCCGGCGATGTTGAACACCGCCCTCCCGTCCTTTAGGATGCTGACGCTGCGAACATCCTGTTTGACATCGGCCGGGCTCGCCCAATCCGCGGCTTTCACCTGTCTATACCATGCCATCACAGGCTCACGGGCAGCGGCGTGAACTGGCGTGGATTCAAGAAAGGCTTTCAGCGTCGCTAGGGCAATGACTCGCATACCGACCAGGAGTATGGTCCCATATTGGGACTATACATTGCAAGCCGTGACGTTGGACGGTGATTCCAGGCGCCCGCTTGGCCGTCTCGGTCTTGGTGGACCGGATCAGTGAGAGGATCTGCAGGATGTCCTCGGATGTGGTAGCATTGACTGGCTTTTGCCGATGACGGGCCTTGCATGGGTCTGGAATGTGCTTACCTGTTGCCGAGGGTTTTAGCATTCTGCCAGCCGTGCCGATCGCCACGGATATAGAGTGCGGCGCAGGCGGTAAACACGGGAATTCGTTTTGCTTTCACTCGGCGCGCCTCGATGGGGTCCACTCCCTTGGCAACCTGCCTGCGGCACTTGACGGCAGAAGTTCCGGTATCGGCCGGACCGACAGTCGGATAGCTCCCGAAACCCACTTCCAGGCGCCTCCCGTGCAGGGTATGACGCAAGACCCAATTCTTTGCGCCCGACTTCGACACCACCTGGCGAGGTCCGTAGCCCTCATTGCGTTTGCCCCAAACTGCCGTTGCAACCTTGTGCTCAGTGAGTCCATGATTCGCCATTCCGTCCCCCTGTCAGACAAAAAGGACAGCTACCGTGCCCATCTATGAATACGAGTGTGCAGATTGCGGTCGTCAATTCGAAAAAATCGTCTACCGGACGTCCGATACCGTCACCTGCGATTCCTGCGGGAGTACCCGGGTGAAAAAACGCTACTCCGCCTTCGCGGTTGGAGCAAGCAACTCCCTGGGCATGGAAGCACAGTCCGGTTGCACCACTTGTGGCGCTGAGCGCCCGGGGATGTGCCAGGAGATGAACTGAGTTGCGCGGGCGCGAAAGACTCAAGGCGTTGGCCAGGCGGTCAGTCCGATTACGGTTGGGAGACGTTGGGGGAGGAGATAGAGTTCTGAACAATTGGCGTTCCATCACGGCCGTCCTGGTGTTGCTGTTTGGGTGGGTTCCATTGGGGCTGTCGTCCGAGACGCCGGTCTTGGTGGAGATCCCCTCCAAGGCATTGGCGCCGGGTGACCTGTTGCAGGTTCGTCTGCACTCCCGGAGTCCGATTGGCCGAGTCGAGTGCTCCTTTATCGAACAAAAGGTGCGGTTCTACCCCCTTGGGGACGGGAGCCGCTGGGAGGCTCTCGCCGGGGTTGACCTGGAGAGCAAGCCGGGCCTCCATTCCCTGACCGGAACGGTATGGCTGTCGGACGGCCGGTCCAAGCCGATTCGAAAGAGCCTCAGGGTTGTGCCCAAGGAATTTCCAACGCAGCGCATACGAGTCCGGCAGAAGTTCGTCACTCTCAACCCGAGAGACTCGGAGAGGGCCGCCCGGGAACATCGGGAGTTGACCGAAATCTGGCAATCGGCGACGGATCGAAGGCTGTGGACGGACCCCTTCATCCGGCCGGTTTCGAGCAGGCTGACCAGTGGATTCGGCAGACGCAGAATCGTCAACGGGGAGCCTCGCAGCCCGCACTCGGGAGTCGACCTGAAAGCTACCACCGGAACTCCCATCCGCGCTGCCAATTCGGGCAGGGTCTTGCTGGCGAAGGATCTGTTTTATGCCGGCCAGACCATCATTTTGGACCACGGGCTGGGCCTCTATACCGTCTATGCCCACTGCTCGAAGATGCATGCCAAGCCGGGAGACCATGTGGAGCAGGGGGAGATCATCGGGGAGGTCGGCGCCACCGGGCGGGTGACCGGCCCCCACCTGCACTGGGGCTGCCGGGTCAACGGCGCTCGCGTCAATCCTCTCGACCTCACCACATTGATGGCCGCCCCGGATGCCGGGCCCTAGCGGCATCTCCAGCGCGGAAAGGGCGGTCCACCGGTTTCCGTTGGCGGATATCCGAGCGAGCCGTCTACCCACTGACTTGAATCGAAACCATGGAGTGGCGACCCGGCATTGGGAGCAACCCTGTCATCACTCTGACGACCGACTTCGGGGTGGGGGACCCCTACGTCGGCATGATGAAGGCAGTCATTCTCTCGATTGCTCCGGGCGTCAGGATTGTCGACCTGACCCATGGCATCCGTTCCCATGATGTGATGGAAGCCGCCTTGGTGATCGGGTCCAGCCACTCCTATTTCCCCAAGGGCGCGATACACGTGGTGGTGGTGGACCCGGGAGTCGGCAGCAGCAGGCGCCCCCTGCTGGCCGTGACCGAGCAGGCCTATTTTGTGGCTCCCGACAACGGTGTGCTCAGTGAGATCCATGCCGGCTCCACCCGGATGGTCTGGCTGGAGTTGACGGCCGCGCAGTACTTTCACCACCCGGTGAGCCAAACCTTTCACGGCCGGGATGTCTTCGCTCCGGTAGCGGCCTGGCTCAGTCGAGGGGTTGAACCCGAGCGATTCGGAAGTCTGGTCGACAACCGGGTTACCCTTCGCCTGCCGGAGGCGAGAAAATCGGGGCGGGATGGTTTGGCGGGAACGGTTCTGCGTGTCGACAAGTTCGGAAACCTGATCACCAACATCCGGGCCGAGAAATACCGGGAGCGGTTGCAGGCGGGAAAATTCATGCTGAGCATCGGCGGACACCAGGTCCACCGGCTGTGTCGGTCCTACCGCGAGGCCGGGGGGGGCGAGCCCTTCGTGATCTGGGGCAGTCTCGGCCTGCTTGAGATATCCTGCAATCAGGCATCTGCAGCCGGACGCCTCCAGGCGGGCGTCCACGACGAATTTGAATTGCGCTTCCAGTGAGGTTCGGATTTTTTGTCCGGCGGGCGGGGACGGCTCCCATGCAATCAACACCGGCAACCGAAGGACTGAAGAGCTTGCTGATTCAGCCCGAGGTCAAGTTGGACCTGGCGGCCGCGGCTTTGCAGATTGCCTCGGAAGAGTATCCCGATCTCGACTTGGCGAGCTACCTGGTGCGCTTGGACCGTCTGGCCGAGCGAGCGGCGGGCCAGCTCTCTCTTTCGGTGGAACCGGATGTCATCGACAGCCTGGACTGCATCAACCGGACCCTGTATCGCGAGGAAGGGTTTTCCGGAAATGCCGACGTCTACTATGACCCACGCAACAGTTTCCTGAATGAGGTTCTCGACCGTCGCAGGGGAATTCCCATTACCCTGTCCATCATCTACATGGAGGTGGGGCGGCGGCTCGGACTGGATATTCGCGGCGTCGGCTTGCCCGGCCATTTTCTGGTGAAGTGCGTCGCGGCAACCGGCGAGTGGCTGATCGACCCCTTCTTCGGAGGAAAGACGGTCACCGAAGCGGAGTGCCGCCAGCGCCTGAAGCGACTGCATGGAGAGAAGTTCTCCTTTCAGCGCTCCTTTCTGGACTGCGTCACCAAGCGTCAGATTCTGGGGCGTCTGCTGGCCAACTTGAAGATGATCTACCTGGTCCAAAAGGATTTCGGAAGAGCCCTGAACGTGATCGACAAGATCCTTCTCATCTTTCCGGAGGCAGCCGGAGAGATCCGGGACCGTGGCTCCGTCTCTTTTCGGCTCCAGCGTTTTTCCGCGGCCATACGGGACTGGAATCGCTACCTGGCCATGAAACCCCAGGCGTCGGACGTCCAGGAGGTCAAGCAGAACCTGACGGTGGCTGCAACCCAAATCGGTCTTCGCAACTGAAGGGAAGTGGCCGGGGAGCAGTGTTGGGTCGGGGAAGGGCGCCGGCCGCCGTTGAGATGTGGCGAGGGCGTGTCCGGCAATTGTCAAACGGTGGGGAAACGCCTGGCAAGGATCGCCGGTTCCCTCACAACATCGGACCGGCTCGCCAGAGGGCGAACTCGCGGTGTCCGGTGACCTCGTTCTTGGCGTGTCTGCCGGAGGCTACGGCCAGGATCGTTTCGAAAATGTGCCGGCCGACCTGGTCCAGCGTTTGGGTCCCATCGATGATCGTGCCGGCATTGATGTCCATGTTCTCTTCCAGGTGGTGGAACATGCGGCTGTTGGTCGCTATCTTGAGGACCGGGACGATGGGATTGCCTGTGGGAGTCCCTCGCCCGGTGGTGAAACAGACGACATTGGCGCCGCTGGACACCAACCCGGATACCGACGGAGTATCGAAACCGGGCGAATCCATGATCACGAATCCGGATCGATTGATTCTTTCGGCATAGTTGAAGACCCCCTGCAGTGGAGTACTCCCTGCCTTTCGAATGGCCCCCAGCGATTTCTCCACGATATTGGATATGCCACCCGCGATGTTTCCGGGTGAAGGATTCTCATCCAACTCTCCTCCCAGGGCAGCCGCGTAGGCCTTGTAGCGCTCCAGAATTCGCCACAGGCCCTCGGCAGCCTGGCTGGAGGCCGCTCCCCTCATCAGCAGATGTTCCGCCCCATAGATCTCTGGGGTTTCGGGCAACACGGTAGTGCCGCCGCAACTGACGATCAGGTCGCTGGCCCGTCCCAGAGCCGGGTTGGCTGATATTCCCGAGTAGGCATCCGATCCCCCGCACTGAAGACCCAGCAGCAGATGCTTGGCGGAGACGCTGGTGCGGCGGTATTTTCGGGCCAGCTCCACCAGTTCCTCCACGATTTGAATGCCCTGCTTCACGGTCGGGGTGGTGCCTCCGGCTCCCTGGATGGTCAAATAGCGCACCCGCCCCCGGGTATGGGTCTGCAACTGAAGGGGCAGGCTGGAGTGGCACCCTTGCACGCATTCCACGTTGCTTTCCTCGCAGCCCAGACCCACTACCAGGACAGCGGCAACGTTGGGGTGGTACATGATCCCGTTGTAGACGCGCATCAGTTGGGCAATGTCCTCCCCCTTCTCGCCTCCGCATCCCTCCTGGTGAGTAATGGGTATGACCCCGTCGAAATGGGGATCGTCCTGAAACCGTTGCTCGAAGTGCCTGGCGATGAGCTGGCTCGGATGGCTGGAGCAGATCACGGTTGAAAGCACCACCACGTAGTTGCGGGTGCCCACGCCTCCCCATTCTCTCTGGTAACCCTGAAAGCTTGGAACCTGGCCGGCGGGCCGGAATCGGACCGGCTTGGGGTCGATCTCGGTCGACTTCCGCCGGCCCCTCGTGTCGGGGACCATATTGTGATTGTGGACCGTGCCGCCCTGGGGAATGGGGCAGGTTGCCAGGCCGATCACTTCTCCGTAACGGAGGACGGTCTCACCGGAGGCGATCCCTCTCAATGCGATCTTGTGGCCCGGTTGCACCGTCTGGGCGACCAGCAGGCGAGTACCGTTGGAACTCAACAGAGTGCCCTTGCCGATGGTGGCCTTGGCCACGGCCACGTTGTCTTCGGGATGTACGACGATGGCTTTGTCCGACAGCTTGGCTTCGCTCATGGAAATGGATCCTCAACCGAATAACGGAGCAATCCCTTGACTTCTTCGGGTAAGCGTTGGAATACCGATGCCGGCAGGGAAGGTACCTCGGCGTTGGCTCCACCGGTAGCGTCGACGATCTCGTGACGATCGACGGTGCCCGGGCGGAGTGGGTCAAGGTTCAACCACCAGGGCGCATAGCGCACGATGACCGCAACCCGGTCCCGATCGGTTCGATTGGTGGCCACCGCATGCCACAGGCGGGCATCGCAGACGGCAACGGTGCCGGCGGACCCGAGCAGGCGACATTCCTCGGAGTGGGGGGCGTTGGGATCGACACTTCCCCCTTTGCGGGGGTGGTCGGGCTTGCGGTGGCTGCCGGGGACCACAATGGTAGCGCCGTTTTCTTCGGTGAAATCGGTCAGCATCCAGAAGGTCACCAGGTGCATGAGCAGGTCGGGGTAGGGAGCCGGAATGCAGGCAGCGCTGTCCTGGTTGTAGGGCCAGTCGGCGTGGAATGCCCCCCGGGGGATTCCCGGGCCATTGACCGAACCCGTCAGCATGGAGATGCGAACATGGGTGCCCAAGAGGGATTGAGCCAGCCCCAGGACCCGGGAGTGGGCCAGGAAGGGGGCCAGGGCCTGATTCACTCTCAAGAATCCCGGGACGTGACCGATGGGCATGGGCATGTCGGTGTGCACCCTGACATCCCTGGCAACGCTCCGACGCAGGCCGTCCAGGTCACCCGGGGGAATCACCCCCGGAATGAGGCAGTAGCCTCGCTCGCCCAGTTGGGCCGCCATTGCGGTGTGGTTGGTGTTCAATCCTACCTCTTCCAGGTCGCAGTCTTGACCTGGGTATCCGGACGTCGAGTGAAAGGAAAAGGCGTGGGATTCGGGCTAAACGCGATGAGTGGCCTTGACGGCTTCCAGGACTTCTCGATCCTTCTCCAGGATGGCGGGGTTCTCATTGCAGCAGCTTCCGGAGGCGGCCGAGTCTTGAATCACCGGCAGCGTCAACTGGTGTTGGGTCGTCTCCAGGGGAACCTTTTTGCCCTTGGCAAAGATGTCGTGTCTCCCCCGGGTCTTGTGCCACTCCGCCAGGGTGGCGGTCTGGTGCATGTTTTCGATGATCTGCCGCCATCCGACCCCGGTGTTGTAGGCGCAGAAGGAAATTTCTCCCTCCTGGGTGCCATAGGGGATGACACACATTTCGGTGCGCCGGAAATCGTAGGTCCACAGGTCCTGGAACCACATGCCCTCCACGCACAGCACGCGCCAGTCGTCCTGGTTGCTGCGGGTCTTCATGCGGTCGTTGCGGTCGCTGTCCGAACGCGCCGAGCTCGGCTTGAACAGGTTGACGATCTGCGAGATGGGAAATCCCCTGGGAGCCAGGTCCGCCTTGAAGTTGCGCAGAATGGCCAGAGCAAGCTGGGCCCCGGTCAAGGCCTTGCCGCGGGCGGTGTCGGTAATGACCGCCACGTCCCGGATGAATTGTTCGTAGTCGAAGAACTTGAACAGGGGCGTCCATTCGCGGGTGCGGCGGTTGACCACCAGCAGGCTGAAGATGCCGCAGTTGGGGTGGCAGTTGCAGGCGCTCCATCCCCAGGAGGCATCCGCCCCTTGCAGCAGATCCATCACGCTGGTGAAGGCGCTGTAGGACGACAGCGGAAACCAGTCTCGAAGGGGCTGCCAGTCGGCTGACAACTGGCCCTTGAGATCCTGGGTCATTTGAGACAGGGTGTAGCGTTGCGCGTATCGGGTGCTGTCTTCGACGTCCTCATCCCGACCGGTGAAGGACACGGGTTGGAAGGCGATGGTTTGAATCTTGTCGACGTTGCGAGCGGCGAAATCGACGATCGACCCGATTCCCTGGTTGTTGACTCCGTTGACGATGGTGGTCACCAAAGTGGTCTTCATGCCCACCTTGGCCATGTTCTCGATGGCCTGCAACTTGACATCGAACAAGTTGCCGACGCCGCGGTGACTGTTGCTTTCTTCGCAGGTGCCGTCGAATTGCAGATAAGCCCCGTGAAGCCCCGCCTGGTGAGCCTGCTGGGTGAACTCCTCGCTCTGAGCGAAGCGAATGCCGTTGGTGGCCGCCAGAACCCGATAGAATCCGATCTTCTTGGCGTAGGCGACGGCTTCAATGAAGAATGGAGACAGGGTCGGTTCTCCCCCGGAGAAAAGAATGATCACCTGGCGCCGTGGCTTGTAGGAAACGGCACGGTCCAGAATGGCCTTGATGTCTTCAAACTCCGGTTGATGAACGTAGCCGACCTGGTTGGCATCCATGAAGCAGGGATTGCACATCATGTTGCAGCGGTTGGTCAAATCCACCGTCAGCACGGCGCCGCGTCCGAACTTGATGCTGGAGTTTCCATGGCGATGGACGTGGTCATCCTCGGAGCAGCGGAAATCCCGTCCGAAGAAGAGACCTTCGATTCGACGGGTAAATTCAGGGCTGGTGGAGAGTACGTCCTCGAAAGGCCCGTGCTTGTCGCACACCTTTCTCATGATCACCTTGCCGCCCTCTTCCAGAATCTGGGCCTTGATTTCACCCGGGTGTCCCGACATCAGGGTGGAGAGGTCGGCTTCGCCGTTAATGATGGCATTGCGAACCTCGGGCACGCAGCGCGGACACAAGGAGTCGGTGATCCTGGGGAATCCCAGGGTGGGAGCCGAGCGTTCGCGGCTCTTGAGCATTTTGCCTGGAGCCCAGCGGGGTGTCGGAAGTTGTCCTTCCGGGAGGCTTCGATTGACGGCCTGGAAGGTCTTCCAGGTCAGATCGGCTACACCGGAGAGAAAAGACGATCCGGAAAGCTGGTGCCACCAGCTTCGGTTCCGGCCCTCTCTAAACATGTGGTCTGTGTACATCAATGCCTCCGGGACTGAGGGAATTGAGACCGCACACTACCTGGGCAGGATGGTAAAGGCCGTAACCGAATCACAGAACTCCGGTTACCCCAAAACAGGCTACCAACTTCGAGTCGGCAATGTCCAGCAAAAACTGTCTACCGAGTACTTCCCGGACAGTGTCGGCCGGCCGTGGCCGGATTGGCTGTCGGCGCCGCGGTTGCCGGGCGGGAAATGCGGGAGGCTGGCCCTGGGAATGGAGCCGACGAGCGGGATTGAACCGCTGACCTGTCGATTACGAATCGACCGCTCTACCAGCTGAGCTACGTCGGCCCGAGCCGGATGCCCTTGCCGGCACAAGAAAATGCCCACCCCGAAGGATGGGCATTTTCAAAGAGGAGAGGGTTGACTAAGCTAGTCAATACCCACCATTAATCAGCGACTATAACGGGGTGAGGCATCGATTGTCAAGCGCATTTTTGAAATTGTTTGAATTGGCCGAGGAACAATAGATGGTTTCTAAATTCATTAATATCTACCTCTTAAGTTGTTCAATGGAAATCCGTACTTCAGTTGCCGTACACCCAGGGGATTGAGTCAATGACCAGGTTCGAGCAGGAAAAGTGGCAAGCCAGGTACGCCTCATTGCCTTCCGGTCGGTTTCCCCCCAAGCCTCCGGCTCGATGGCTGCGCCGTTGGAGCCGGGTTGTTCCGAGTGGACGGGTGGTTGATCTGGGCATGGGACTCGGAGGCAACGCCTTGTACCTGGCGGCCCGGGGAGCTTCAGTACTCGGGATCGATATCTCGGAACATGCCGTCAGGGCACTGCGTCAGACAGCCTTGAACCGTGGCTTGAGGCTCGAGCTGATCGTTGCCGACCTGGATGTATTCCCGCTGCCGATGAATCGTTTCGATGCGGTCCTCTGCTTTTTCTATTTGAATCGCCCTCTTTTCCCCCAGATCAGGAACAGTCTCAAGCCCGGGGGTGTCTTTCTCATGGAAACCTTCGTGGCCGATCCGCAACGGCAGGATAAAGATCAACCTCGCCATCGACTCGCTGAAAGGGAGCTGCTCACGGCCTTCGATGATTGGGAAGTCCTCGACTACGCCGAGGGCATCTACCCGGAATCTCCCCACGGGCAGGCGGCCACGGCCCGTATTTGCGCCCGGAAGCCGGAATAGTCCGCCCGATGCCGTCGGTCTTGTGACGACGTGCGGGATTTGGGGGAGTGGTCAAATCATCCGGATTGGTCCCGGGTAGCGGGCGATGACTTCGTCCGCCGTCAAAAGCGTAATCCCTTCGATCTGGGCCTGCGCGATCAGGATGCGGTCGAACGGATCCTTGTGTATGGGGGGGAGCAGATCCACGGCCGCTGCGTGAGCGCCGGTGACAGATAGTTCCACATAACCGTTCTCCAGCAACCCCCGGCGCAGCAGGCGCGGGTCGGCGCTGAACTCATCTCGCCCGAGCCCCCTCTTGATGGCTACCTCCCAAAGCGAAGCGGCGCTGAAGACCAACTCGTTCTCAGGGTCTTCGATCAGCGCACGCGCATCGGCCGGCAATCGAGGCGACGCGTCCGCTGCCCAAAGCAAGACATGTGTATCGAGAAGGAGATTCAACCGTCACCTTCGAACAATGCTTCAATCTCTTCGGAAGCCATGCGGTCGAAATCCTTGGGTGCCGAGATTTTTCCGGCCATGAATCCGACCCGGCGGGCGGACCCGGCACTCGGCGCTTCCACGGCGACGACTTTGACGATGGGCTTGCCCGCGCGCGCGATAATGAACGGCTCACCATTGGCGGCAGCCTCGACGAGACGTGAGAGATGGGTCTTGGCTTCGTGCATGTTGAATGTGCGCATGACCGAACTCCTTGAGTTTAGTCTATATGACTTAGTTCACTATCGCAAGCTCCTACACCTGCCGCCGTGGATTGCAGAGGCAACGGGACAGAATGCGGGCGAGACGCCCGCGCTCTCGGGGGCGCCTCCTCCCATCGCTCATGCAACTCAAGGGGGCGCGGCCTGGCTTGCCGGGCCGCAGCCCGTGTGCCCATGCGGCGGAGCCGTCCCGCTTGGTGGTCCTTCCTGTGACTGCGGGGAGTGCACTTTCGCAATGCCGCGCTGGCCCCCCACCGGCTCGACTGCGGGCTGCACTTACGGGACGCCGCGTCGGCCCCCCTCCGGCTCGAAGACGGGCTTCGCCCTCTCGCCGACTCCCCCTCAAGGGGGGAGTGATAGGAGGCCTGCACGAAGCATCTTGCCCGATTCCCGGGTATGATGGAAACCATGTTGCCGGTTAATGGTGTGGAGGATGCCCCACGGGGGCCTTTGGGCGGCCCGTGCAGGCCCGAATTTTGCAAAGGGCCCAGTGGCCCTTCGTCGTACTTGGGGTGCCTGCGTGGATAACTCTTTTCACTCCGTCGCATGCGGCGCGAAACAGGGGGGCTCCAGACAAACCCCTTCCAAAGAGACCTCCCGATACGATATTTTGAGGTGGAGCGGAAACGGAGGAACGGCGCGGCACGGCCGGTCCAGTACTGAATCACGGGAAGGGAATCGATGGCTCTGGTTGACATTCTGCTGAACGGGGAGACCCGGGAGCTGAAGGCCGGAACCACGGTGGAGGAGCTTGTCCGGGAGTTGGGTTTGGTTCCGGACCGTTTGGCGATCGAATACAACCTCCGAATCCTCAAAAAGAAGCACTGGGCGGCAACCGCCCTGAGCCAAGGGGATCGAGTTGAGATCGTTCACTTTGTGGGTGGCGGAGTCGGTCCCGGTCCGCGACCTCGCCGCCGGCTTCATTCAACCGGGGCCAACAAGCGAGAGGCATCGTCACATGCACAGTATTGAAGTTCTCTGCCAACAGGAGTTCTCCTCGGAAAAGATGAAAAAGGTCAGCCTTTTCGACACGGCCAACCTTTTTTGTGATCTCTATTGCCTGCGCCCCGGACAATCCCAGAAGCCCCATACCCATCAGGGCGCCGACAAGATCTATTACGTTCTGCAAGGACGGGGAACTTTCCTGGTCGGAGAGGAAGAGAAGGTGCTTCAGGCCGGAGAGATCGTGCTGGCTCCTTCCGGAGCAGTTCACGGGGTGACCAACCATACCCCGCAACCTCTCAACCTGCTGGTGGTGATGGCTCCCAATCCGAACCGGTGACCGGGAAGCTCCCGGTGAGGGGCCGGCTGCGTCCGGCTTTCCACTTCTGCCCCCTCCCCGTTACGTCACGCCGGACCACCTCATTTCGACCGTAGTCGTCTCCCGACCAACTCCAACGCCTGATCCAGCTCCGGCACCCCGAAGAGCCGGCAGCAAAGCGCGTAGATTGAGACTCCGGCCGTTACCGAGACGGCAAGGATCAGGGCTTTCCAGGCAAGAGTGGCCGGCAAAACGGCGTCGGCCATCCATTGATAGAGAGCAAACGTGCCAAGTGCCATCACCAGAGAGGCTCCCAGGACCTTCAGGAACGTGGCGAGTATCCTTGGCGTCTGCAGGGCTCCGGCGGTTTTCTGCAACCAGTGATAGAGAAGCAGAGCGTTGAGAAGCGCTGCCAGGGAGGTGACCAGCGCCAGAACCTGGTAGCCCATGCTGTCGATGAGCAATAAATTGGCGGTGATGCTCAGGGCCAGGGTCGCGGCGCTGATGAGAACCGGGACTCGGGGTCGATCGAGCGCATAGAAGGCCGGCACCATGAGCTTGATCGCCGAGTAGGCAGCCAGTCCCAGAGCGTAGTAGATGAGCGCCCATCCGGTCTCCTGGGTGTCGGCAGCGGTGAATCGTCCTCGTTCATAGATCAGGGACACTACCGGATGGCTGAGGCAGATGAGTCCCAGAGATGCCGGAACGTTGAAGAAGAGCGAGAGGCGCAAGGAGGAAGAGAGCGTGTCTCGAAGCTGCCGGTTCCGATGGTGTGCGGCGTGGGCGGAGAGGGTGGGCAGTGCTGCCGAAGCGATAGCCACTCCGAAGATGCCGATGGGCAGGTACATCAGACGAAAGGCCGCGTTGAGCCAGGTTACGGCTCCCTCCTGCTGGTAGCTTGCCAGCCAGGTGTTCACCAGGAGATTGACCTGGGTTACCGCCAGGCCAAAGGTGCCCGGCCCCATCAGCAGCAAAATCTTCTTGAGGCCCGGATGGTCGAAAGCGACACTCGGGGTGTACTGAAATCCGATCTTGGAGAGAGAAGGCAACTGGACCGCTACCTGTAGAGCCCCGCCGACGATGACTCCTGCGGCCATTCCTGCGATCGGATCGACTCCATAGGCGGGCAGAACGAAGTACAGCGATAGGGCCACCAGAATGGATCCCAGGTTGAAAATGGCCGGCGCCAGGGCGGGAATGAAGAATTTCCCGTGGCAATTCAGCATTCCCATGGCGACGGCAGCCAGGGCCACCAGCAGCAGAAAGGGCAACATGATCCGGGTCAGCAGGACGGTGAGCTCGAACTTGCCGGGTTGCGTGCTGAAGCCGCCGGCAATGGCTTCCACGATCCAGGACGCATTGAAGATTCCCAACAGGACGATCAGCCCCAGGACGATCGCCAGAAAGTTGATGACCAGCGAGGCCAGGCGCCAGGCAGCCCGGGATCCCTGTCGTTGCAGCGTCTTTGTGAAGGTGGGCACGAAAGCCGCGCTCATGGCCCCTTCGGCAAAGAGATCCCTCAAAAGGTTGGGGATTCTGAATGCGACGTAGAAGGCGTCGGTTTGAAAGCGGGTAAACAGAGCCAGCAGGATGGTTTCCCGTACCAGTCCCAGGATCCTGCTGATGATGGTCGCAAGGCTGATCAGCCCGGCGGATTTGACTAGCGGGGGGGACTCTTGGGTCATTTGGGGCAACCGCCGGGGGCGAGTGCAAGCTACTTCATCAGGTCTTCAACTTTTCGTTGAAGTTGTCTGAGTGACTTGTTCATTTCCGGCAGCTTGGCGAAGAGCGCCGAACACTTCAACCACAGTCGGTTGTCGATGGCGGGATAGCCGGAGACCAGTTGTCCCGGTGCGACGTCGGAGGGGATTCCCGTCTGCGCGGTTGCGATGGCGCCGTCGCCGATTCGGCAATGGCCGGCCACGCCGACCTGGCCGGTCAAGATGACGTCGTTCCCGACATCGGTGCTTCCGGCCAGACCCACCTGGGCGCAGAGAAGGGTGTTGCGACCCACCTTGGAGCCGTGTCCTACCTGGACGAGATTGTCCACCTTGGCTCCCTTGCGGATGCGGGTCTCGCCAACGGCAGCCCTGTCCACGGTGGCATTGGCTTGAACCTCGACCTCATCTTCCAGAACGACGGGCCCGGACTGGGTGATCTTGGCGTAACTTCCGTCCTCCCGCTTGGCGAAGCCGTAGCCGTCGGCGCCGATGACGACGCCGTTCTGCAGGGTTACGCCGTTTCCAATAGAGCAGTTCTCGCGAATGCAGGCATGGGAGTGGGCCGTAAAGTCGTGGCCGATAGTGACGCCGGAATAGATCACGACGTGGGGGTATAGAACGGCGTTGTCTCCGATGACCACATCCCGGTCGACAATCACAAAGGGTCCGACCGAGGGATTGGCGCCGATTACCGCGGTGTCGGCTATGACAGCGGTCGCATGGATTCCCGGCGGCGGAAGCGGGGCTTTGTAGAACAGATCGATCGATTGGGCGAAACTCAAATAGGGGTTGCCGGAGCGGAGTGTGCTGATCGTCAAGGAAGGAAATTCCCTGGAAACGATGACGGCGGAAGCCCGGGTGGAACGCAGGCTCTTCCGGTACTTGCGATTGGCGAGAAAAGTCAGTTCGCCGGGCTGGGCTTCGTCAATGGGGGCTACGCCGCTGATAGGCAGATCGCCGTCCCCTTCGAGGTCGCAGTTCAGAGCCTTGGCAATCTCGGCTAGGGTCATGGTGGGCAGGCTCAGGGCAGCTTCCGGCAACGGCTGGAATTATATTAGGATAACAGTGGCGTCAAGGAAACCCACGCTTCAATGATCAGCGAAATATCAGGATTCATCAACTACCTTACCGTCGAAAAGGGCCTCTCCAGAAACACCTTGAACGCCTACAAGTCGGATCTGGAAAAACTTCGGAAATTTCTGGAAGAGCGAAGACTCCCTCTGGCCTCCGTGACTCAGAGCCACCTGCAGGAATTTGTCCGAACGCTTCAGCGGAGACCGCGCGGCGGCCAACCCATTTCGGCCCGCTCTATTGCCAGGATTCTGGTCACGGTTCGCGGCCTGTGCCGCTGGTTGGTTCTGGAGGGTATACGGACTGAAGACCCTTCCGAAAACCTGGAATCGCCCACGGTCTGGAAGAAGCTGCCCAAGGTGCTGTCATTGGACCAGGTGGAGGAGTTGCTGTCCCAGCCCGACCGGAAGAAGCCTCGCCGCCCGCGAGACAAGGCCATGCTGCTCAGGGACAAGGCCATGCTGGAAGTGCTTTATGCGACGGGTCTGCGGGTATCGGAGCTGGTGTCTCTGCAGGTCAGGGATCTGAATCTCGACGTGGGGTACCTGGACTGCCAGGGAAAGGGCGGTAAGGTCAGGGCGGTTCCTCTGGGCAACTCCGCCAAGGAGGCACTGGAGCAGTACCTGGATCAGGCCCGACAGAGTTTTCTCAAGGGGAAGGGCTCTCCCATGATCTTTTTGACCAACCGAGGACAGGGGATGACCCGTCAGGGGTTCTGGAAGATGCTCCGGCGTTACGGCGAACTGGCAGGGATCCGGTCCACTCTCAAACCCCACGCATTACGCCACTCCTTCGCGACCCACCTGTTGCAGCGGGGAGCCGACCTGCGGGCGGTTCAGTTGATGCTGGGCCACTCCGACATCTCCACCACCCAGATTTATACCCACGTATTGAAAGAACGCCTGAAGGCGATCTACCGGGAACACCATCCCCGGATCTAGCCTCGCGTATTCAATGTGAATTGACCGACGCCGCCGCCAAGGGATTTCCCGAATAAGTGCGTTCAACACAGCAAGCAGGGTCTTCAAAAGAAATTTGTGTTCATTCGTGTCCATTCGTGGTTCGTTTTTCATTGAGCCTTTTTCAAAATTCGTCGTCGGGCAGGTCTTATAGCCCGACAAAGGCGATGATTGCAGGTGACTACCCGACAGCAAAGACCCTTGTGAATGGAAATGCCTGGATCTGAAGGCCA
>JAJECY010000193.1 GCA_022821775.1 Acidobacteriota bacterium | reverse complement strand
GTTGGGAAGGATGCTTGATTCGCCTCCAGGACATCTCGGAAATATGAAGCAGTCCCTCGACGCCGCCGATGTCAACGAAGGCCCCGTAATCGAGGATTCTCCGAATGATGCCCGGCAGGCGTTGGCCAACGGCCAGGGTGGCCAGCGTCTCCTTGCGCTTTATGGCCCTGGCTTCATTGAGCAGTGCCCGCCTCGACAGGATGAGCTTGCCGTTGGGCAGGTCATGCTGCATGACCTTGAGAGTCAGCGTCTGCCCCAGGTAGGGTTTGAGGTCCTCGACATAGGACTCGTCGACCTGGGAAGCCGGAATAAAGCCACGCATCCCCACGTCCGCCAGCAAACCGCCCTTGACGACCTCCACAACCCTGCCTTCCAGGTTCTTTCCGCTGTCGATGGATTCCTGCAAGGCCGCCAGTTGCTTGGCTCTCAACGCCTTCCTGTAGGAAACCCTGAGTTGAATGTCGGAATCGCCCGAACCCTCCAGCATGACGGAAATGGAATCGCCCATGCCGAACAGCAGATTCCCATCCGGGCCCTTGATCTCGTCCTTCATCAGGGTGGCTTCGGACCGGCCGCCCGCGTCCACCAGGAGTTCGTTGTCATAGATCCCCACGATCTTGCCTTCCACCACCTGGCCCGGTTTCAACGGGGGGCGAGACTTTTCGTACTTGGCAAGCAGAGTCGCGAAATCTTCCTCTTCTTCCTCTTCGACTTCGGTGCTCACATCCAATTGATCTTTGTCATCCATGAAGAAACTCCGGCAGATTGAAAATTTGGATGGGGATTATAGCAAATGCGCGGTGCTTTACCAGCGCAATCGGATCAGGAACTTCCCCTGTGGCGAGGGCTTGTCGGACTCCGCAATCAGAATCCTTGCAATGGGACCGCTGATGGCGGTGAGTGATTCGGCAACCAGGTGGGACCAGGGTGAGGATTGGGGGAGCAGGTCTCGACAGGCTTTCCGGACACACTCCCCCGGAAGGATTCAACGACTACCCTGCCACAAACTTCTTGTATCGGCTCTCGATCCTTTCCCAATTGAGGTTGGCGATGAAATTGTCGATGTACTTGACACGACCGGGTCCGTCCTTGTGGTAGTAGGCGTGCTCGAACACGTCACAGGAAATCAAGGGGATCCCTCCCCAGATGGCCCCGTACTGATGCTCGTCGACCAGGACATTGATCAGCCGCTGCGAATAGAGGGCATCGTAGACCAGCAATCCCCAGCCACTGAGCTTTGCGGCAAAGGCCGCCGCCTTGAAATCGGCCTTCCAGTTGTCTACCGAACCGAACTCGGCGGTCAGCGCCTTGGAGAGTTCGGGAGCCTTGGAGGCATCGCCGTCTCCACCCATGACTTCCCAGTACACGTCATGGAGCAGGGCGCCGGCGTGGTTCCAGGTGAATCGGCGCTTCAACTCTCCGACCTGGCTGTAGTTGCCGTTTGCCTTGGCCCGGTCCGCCGTCTCCAGCTCCTTCTCGATGTTATTGAGGAAAGTGACGTAGCCCTTGTGGTGGGTGTTGTAGTGCCAGTTGCTCGTTTCCGGCGAGACTACGTCCTTCAACAACTCCTTGGCTTCCTCATCGGAATAAGGCCTCGGATTGAACTTCCATTCGTAAACCATACGGATCTCCTCCTTGGGATAGGGAACCAGGGTGATGCGCAGACGGCCCCTTTCAAGAGCCGGGCAATCGGGCCGGCGATTCTGCTCGAAATCGTCCGGTAATCATAATGAGATCGGCACTGTGCGTCAACCGCAGCCGGGACGGTTTCCGGCCTTCAGTAGGCCCAGCGAAGCAACGCCGTGCCTACCGTGAATCCCGCACCCACCGAGGCCAGCAGAACCACGTCGCCCTTGACCAGCCTGTTGTCGGAAAGAGCGTCCCTGATGGCCAGGGGAATGGTGGCCGCGGTGGTGTTTCCGTACTTCTGGAGGTTCAGAACCACCTGATCGTCACGTAATCCGAGCCGCTCGGCCGTTCCCCGAATAATCCGGGCGTTGGCTTGATGGGGCACGAGAAGTCGGAGGTCGCCGGGAGACAGGTGGTTTCGTTCCAGCACGATCCGGCTGGCTTCCTCCATCTTTCGAGTGGCGAACTTGAAAACCGGCTGGCCTTCCTGCTTGACATAGTGCAAACGCTTGTTGACCGTCTCGCAACTGGGCGGCATCAAGCTCCCTCCGGCCGGCATGCACAAGCTGGGCCCACCCGAACCGTCGATCTCATGGTGGGCGTCGATAAAGGAATTCTCCTCCCGGACCGCGGGCTCCAGCAGGACCGCGCCGGCTCCATCGCCGAAGAGCACACAGGTGTTACGGTCCTGGTAGTCGATGATCCGGGACATGGAATCGGCGCCAACCACCACCACGCGGCGGTGCGTTCCGGAGGCGACAAAGGCCACCCCGGCAGAGATCGCATAAACGAAACCACAGCAGGCCGCCGAGAGATCGAACCCCCAGGTTCGTGAAATTCCGAGCTTGTCCTGCACCAGGCAGGCAGTGGCCGGAAAGTACATGTCCGGCGTTACGGTGGCGACGATCAACACTTCGATGTCTTGGGGTTCCATCCCCGTCGAACGGCAAAGGGCCTTGATTGCCTCCACGGCCATGTCGGAGGTGGCCTTGCCGGGCTCGAGAATGTGGCGGGTGGCAATGCCGGTTCGTTGCCGAATCCACTCGTCCGAGGTGTCCACCATCTTTTCGAGGTCCTGATTGGTGAGGACCCGCTCGGGCACATGACAGCCGACACCGCTGATCTGGACGGGACAGGCAGATCTCATCGACAGGAACTCCTGAGGGATACGCACTTGGCAGCGCAGCCTTCCGCCGCTGCCGGGGGACCCGGGGGACGGACGTGGCCGCCTATCTTAGGGCAAGCCACCCCAAATGTAAATGATCCGGCAATCGATCCCGGCCGGCATTGACAGAGGCCGAACGGGTGTGTTACCTCTGGCGAGCCGGTTGATTCATGAAATCCGAAGGCGGTCGGGACCAGGAATGGAAAAACTTTTCTCAGTAGCGGAGGCCAACGCCTTGCTTCCTCGGCTCAGACAGTTGTTGAGTCGCGTACAAACCGAGAAACGGCGTTTGGTTGCCATGAAGGGCACCGTGGAAGGGGCTCGGGAGGGCCATGTGCGCGACTGGGGCACTCGTCAGGGCCCCGCCTACATCCGGATCCTGGAGCGCTTCCAGGAAAGCGTCCACAGCATCGAGGAGCTGGGCGTGCTGGTGAAGGACTTCGATGCCGGCCTCTGCGATTTTCCCCACAAGCGCGATGGCCGGGTGGTTTACCTGTGCTGGAAGCTGGACGAAAAGGAAGTTGCCTGGTGGCACGATCTCAATTCCGGATTCTCCGGACGGCAGCCGCTTTGAACTGGCCTGAAATTCCCCTGTTTCACTCTGTATAAGCTACCCCGTCGTATGTAACGGCGGCGCGGTTAGGTGAAAAGTGGAGAGTGGAGAGTGAAGAGTGGATAGTGATCTGATCCACACGTTAAGGGTCTTGTATGTCTCGGCGCGGTCGTTCAAATAGTGCAACCAAGTCATCAGGAACTCGCCTGTTCCCGAAATCCTCCGTTCACCACTCTCCACTCTCCACTCTTCACTCTTTTGAAGGACCCCTGTTTCACTCTGTATCGGCGGGTTCGTCGTCGGGGACGGGGGTTGCCTGACCTGGCTCCTCTCCCTCGAAACCGATCAATTCCTGCTCCAGTTCCAGCTCGATCCCGAACCGCATCGACACCTCCTTCCGGGCCAATCGAATCAGACCCAGCACGTCGGAAGCCCTGGCGCCTCCCAGGTTGATCACGATTCCCGCATGCTTGGGCGAGATCTGGGCCCGGCCGAGCACCCTTCCCTTGAGACCGGCATCCTCGATCAGCTTTCCGGCGTAGTGCCCCGGCGGTCGCTTGAAGACGCTGCCGGCCGTAGGATACTGCCACGGCTGGCGCTGCCTCCGCCGAGCCAGGATATCCTCGCGAATGAGAAAGAGCGACTCCTTGCAACCCGGGGGAAAGCGGAAGGTGGCGCCTGTAATATAGGTCTCCCGAATACGAAGCGCCCGGCGGTAGGAAAACTCCACTTCATCCTTTTTCAGCACCTTGAAACGGCCCATTCCATCCAGGCACTCGACCTCCACCAGGTGGTCGGATATCTCCGCTCCGAAGGCGCCCGCGTTCATTCTCAGGGCGCCGCCCAGGGACCCCGGAATTCCCGAAAGACATTCCAGTCCCGCCAACCCCCTTCTCAAACATGTCCTGATGAACTTATCCAGCACCAGACCGGCGCCTGCACTCACTTTTTCCTGCTGAAAGGAGAGCCGGTCGAACCCGCCGAGATGCACGGCCACCCCGGGGAAACCCCGATCGCTGACCAGCAGGTTGGCGCCGCCGCCCAGCACAAAACTGGGCAGGCTCTTTTCCACCAGGTAGGCGTTCAGGCAACGCAGGTCCTCCAGATCGGCGGGACAGGCCAGTAGCCGGGTTTCGCCGCCAATCCGGTAGGTGGTGCGTTCCCGCAGAGGGACCCTGGCCAACACTTCTCCCCGCAAGAGTCTGCTTATTTCCTGCCGGGTCCCTGTATCCACTTCACTGCCTCCGAATGGCGATGCTTCCAAGCTATTCGGGCCGAATAGTCCTGTCAAGTGTCCTCCGGTCGCACCTTGCCCAGGGTGCTATAATGCCCCGGCGACCGCGATCTTTCCAGGTCGCGGCAAGCTGCGAGGAGACGATCCCATGGCAGAACGATTGGTACAGTGTGTGAAGCTGAAGCGAGAATTACGCGGGCTGGACCACGCACCCTTCAGCGGAGAACTGGGAGAACGGATCTTTCAGAACGTTTCCCAGGAAGCCTGGGCGGCGTACCGTGAGCATCTCAAGATGGTCATCAACGAGTACCGCCTCACCCTGGGCACCCAGGAGGCCAACGAGATGATCGAAAGGCACACCGAAGATTATTTCTTTGGACAGGGCGCATCTCTCCCTCCAGGATATATTCCTCCCAAAACCCTGTAGGAGGTCTTCAAGGCCGAATTCCCACCCTGAGGGCACGACTATCCACGGCGTACTGAAAGGCCCGGCTGACCTCGGTTAGCGGAAAAGTCCGGGTGAGCAGCTCGGAAAAGGGAAACCGGGTGTGGTGCTGATCGAGGAAGGTGACGGCCTCCGACAGATCTTCGGGAGCGTAGTTGTGAACGCCCCGGATCTGCAGCCAGCCGCGCACCACCCGTTCCGGATCCAGGGAAAGAGGGCGGCTGGGAAAGACGGCCCCGACCAGGACATAGCGCCCCCCGGTCCTCAGTAGAGGCACGGCCGCCGCCATGGCGCTGGCAGCCCCCGACAGTTCCAGGGCCAGGTCCACTCCCCGTCCCCGGCTGAGCTCCTTCACCGTTCCAGCCAGCCGCCCGTGCCCGTCTCCCACGTTTACACAGTGGCTGGCGCCGAAGCGTTCGGCCTGCTTCAGTCTCGATTCGTCGATATCGCAGACAATGATCTGGCTGGCGCCTCGGGACCGGGCCAGGGCACAGGCGGTCAGACCCAGCATGCCGGCCCCCTGGATGAGCACGATCTCGCCCCGACAGCCTCCGCCGGCCCGCACGGCCGCCACTACCGTGGCCGTGGCGCAGTTGGCCGGGCACGCCACCTCGTCGGGCAGACTCTCCGGAACCGAAACCACCGGGGTACCGGCAAGCAGGTGGCACACCTCCGCCAGTCCCCCGTTGAAGAGGTGTTCGGGCCGCAGGCTCTCGTGTCCATATTTGAATAGCTTTTCGCACTTCTGCGGAAGGGAATGCCGGCAGAAGAAACACTGCCCGCAACTGGCCGCAATCGACCAGGAGACGCGATCGCCCACTCCCACCGCCTCGCCGTCCAGGGTTCGCACCGGCGGCCCCGGGCCCGCTTCCATGACTTCACCGACGATTTCGTGACCCAGGACGGTGGGCGTGGGGGTTTGGCGGCGCCCCTGGTAGGTGTGCAGGTCGCTGCCGCAGATGGAGCTGCAGCGCACCCGGACCAGCAGTTGCGACGGCCCGGGCCGGGGCAATGGAAAGCTCTCCAGCCGGAGGGGTTCTCCCGGTCCCGCAAACACTGCCGCCCGCGCCTCTTCCATCCTGGCCTCCCTGCAGCTACCAGGGCAGTGAGAAGGTCTTGACCGTGGACATGAACTTCATGGCCTCGATGACGCCTTCCTTGATGCCCAGCCCCGAATCCTTGACGCCGCCGAAGGGCGTGGACTCGATACGGTAGCCGGGCACCTGGTTGATGTTGACCGTCCCGGTGCGGATGCCCTTGACGGCCGCTATGGCCGTCTGGATATCCCGGGTCACCACTCCGGCGGAAAGCCCGTAAGCAGTGGCGTTGGCCAGGGCGATCCCGTCCTCCAGATCGCGAATGGCCAGGATGGGCGCCAGCGGGCCGAAGGATTCTTCGACCACCATCTCGCAGGTTCTGGGGACGTCGGCCACCACCGTGGGTTCCATGAGAGCCCCTTTTCGCCGCCCGCCGCGGAGGATTCTGGCGCCGGATGCCACCGCCTCTTCCACCCGCCGCTCGAGCACGGCCGCTGCCGCCTCGTCGATCACGGTGCCGACACGGGTGCTCCACTGCTCGGGTTCGCCGGCAGGGTATTTCCCGGTTTTCTCCACGAACAGCCGGGTGAAGGGCTCCAATATCCTCTCATGAACCAGCAGCCGCTTCACGGCGGTGCACCGCTGACCGGAATTGCGGTAGCAGCCCTCGGCCGCCAGGCCGGCGGCCAGCTCGAGATCGGCGTCCTCCAGAATCAACAGGGGAGAGTTGCCGCCGAGCTCCAGGCACAGTTTCTTGTAGCCGGCTATGCCGGCCAGCCGTCGTCCGACCGCCGCGCTACCGGTAAACGTCACCGCCTCGATGCGGTCATCCATCGCCAGCGGCTCGGCAAACTCCTCAACCGTACCCAGCAGCACACTCAGCATCGGCCCGGGCAGCCCGGCCTGGTAGAGCAATTCCGCAAATCGGATGGCGGAAAGAGGGGTCTTCTCCGACGGTTTCAGAATCTGGGGCGCCCCGACGGCCACCGCGGGAGCGATCTTGTGCACCACCTGGTTCAGCGGATGATTGAAGGGCGCGATAGCCCCCACCAGAGGAACCGGCTCGCGCAGGGTGAAGATCTTGCGGGCCTTGCCATGAGTCGAGACATCTCCGGAAAAAACCTGGCCTTCGTCCTTGAGAGCCTCGACCGCGGCGCACTGCAGAACGTCCAGGGCCCGTCCCACCTCGTAGGTGGTGTCTCGCAGACACAGCCCGGACTCTCGAGTCACCAGCAGGGCGAACTCCTCGGCCCGTTGCTGCAGGCCGGAACGAGCCTTCAACAGGATTTCATGGCGCTGATAGCGGGTCAGAGACCCCTTCCAGGCCAGCGCTTCCTCACAGGCCCGGTCGAGATGATTGCGCCCGGCCATGGCGACAGTCCCCACCAACTCGCCCGACCAGGGATTGAAAACCTCCAGGGTGCTGTCGGTCCGAAGCGGCTGCCCGGCCAGATAGCCGGGTAGATCCTGAGTGCCCTCGCGGGGCCGGCTGAGCGTCATCGGGAACCTCCCTCGCAGAGATAGGCAAAAAGGTCGAAATTTCTCGGGTCACCGGCTGCTCCCGCCCGCGTACCCGGCTCGGAAAGCAGCAGGGGCACCGTTTCTTCGAAGCGGCCTCCATGCGACCTCAAGCCACCCCTCAGCCGACTCAGGTCGTGATACCTGGGCGTGCGCCCCATCACAACATCCCGGTCGGAAAAAACCATCAGATCCCCAATCCGGTCCGGCGGAAGTTCCAAACGGGTGACTGACTCCTGTCGACTCGCCACCTCGGCAACGCCCCGGCGTCGGGATAGCCATTCGACCACCTGCGTCTCGGATACTCCCTCGGCCAGGTGAATGGTCACTGCCGACCCCAAGGCCCCGTGGTGCACTACGTAGGGATCGGTGATGGGGCAGATCACCGTCACGCCCCCGCCGAACTGCTCCCTGAGCTCGCTCTCCAGGTAGATCACCTTGGGCCGGCCGTCGGCGCCGGTCTTGGCGTTCATTCCGTGATCCGCCGTGGCTCCGACGGTGGCGCCCAACTCCAGCAGGCGTCCCAACTGATGGTCGATGGCTTCATAAAAGTCCAGCGCCTCGGGAGCTGACGGTGCATGGCGGTGCTGCACGTAGTCGGTCAGCGACAGATAGAGGAAGTCGGATCGGCCGCTCTCCAACAGAGCCACGCCCGCGCGCAGGACGAACAGGCTGGCCTCGGCGCTATAGATATCGGGACTTCCCTCCCGGACGGTCTCCGCCAGACCCTCCAGACCCGGAAGATCCCGGATCTGCTCGCCGGCCCGCTCCGCCGAAAAAGCGATTCCCTGCAGTCCGCGGGTCAAGAGGTCGCGCAGCTTTTCCTTGGCCGTCACCATGGCCACCTTCCTTCCCGACCGGGCGGCGACCGCCAGGATGGTGTCGCACCGCAGGTAGCGGGCCGAGTTCATCATGACTTCCGCGCCAGTTCCGGGATCGAGAAAGAAGTTGCCGGAAATACCTGTGACGGAAGGAGGAACTCCGGTGACGATGCAGGCGTTGTTGACGTTGGTATAGGTAGGCAGAGCCGCCCGGGCCAACCCCCGATAGCCGCCGTCAGCCATTCGGGCCAAGTGGGGCATGCGGCCCCGGGCCAGCGCCACGGTCAGGTAGTCGTCCTCGCAGCCGTCCATGCAGATCGCCACTACCGGACTGGCCGGCGGCTCGTATCGGCGGCCGTTGACGGAAAAGGGTGACGTGGAGAAGATTGCATTCATGGGAAATGGGAACTGCGTCTACCTCCGGATAAACAGTGAAATCGCCCCACTGAGCAGGCAGGCGCCCGCCACCACCGGAAACACCAGGCCGGTGTTGTCGCCGCTTCGTTGGATCATCCAGCCGATGAAGGGCTCTCCCAATCCCGCCAGCAGATAGGCATGCATGTTCATCACTCCCGTTCCCGTGCCTGCATAGCGGGTCCCCAGCAGATCGGGACACAGAGCCCAAAACGCCGACTGGGGACCGTAGGTGAAGAACCCGCAGAGGGCCAGCAATGCCATGGACCAGAAGAAATGGTACGGCAACAGGTACATCGAGGTACAGGCCAGGGAGGCAGCCGCCATGAACAGGAAGATGACTCTCGAACGATTGGATTGAAAGACCCGGTCGGACAGCCAGCCGCTGCTTACGGCCCCCAGGGCCATCCCCGCCGGCAGCGCCAGGGTGATCCAGGTCCGCCCCGTAAAGCCTCGCCACGCCGTCCCCAGGAAGTGGACCGGCACCCAGGTCAACAGGCCGTAGCGGGCCAGGCTCTGGAAACCGATGGCCAGGCTGGCGATCATGAAACGCCAATTGGAACACACCTGCCGGTAGCGATGCCAGGCAGTCTCCTGGTTGTCTTCCTTCCCCGGGCGCGCAGCACGGGCTTCAGCCCGGTTGCCTTCCGGCTCGTTCGCCCCCGAGAAACCGAGTTCCTCGGGGCGGTCCCGAGCCACCCGGTAGTAGACCGCCCCACCCAGCAGAAGCAGCAGTACCGGGAGACGAAAGATCCAACGCCAATTCAAATCGAGGGCCAAAATGAGATTGGAGGTGGTGAAGGCCAGAACGGAGGAAAGACCGGCCGCGCCCACGTAAAGACCGTAGACTTTCCCTCGCTCCCAGCGGCTCCACCAATTGGACAGCACCCGACTTCCCGGGGCCCAGCCCATGGACTGGGCATAGCCGTTGATGGCCCAGGGAACCATCAGGCCCGCCAGGCCTCCGGCGAAGCTGACCACCCAATTGAACAGGCAGGAAAACAGCGCCCCCAAGCTCATCATCCGGCGACCGCCGAAACGATCGCCCAGATTGCCGTTGATGGCTTGCCCGGCGGCATAGCACCACAACATGGCGCTGCTGACCCACCCCAGACCGGCTTTGCCGATGCCCAGCTCCTGCTCGATCCCGGGAATGGCGAAACCGAAGGTCTGTCGGCCCGTGTAGTAGAAAAAGTAGCAGAGCATGGTGGCCCACAGAATGCGCCACTGAGCCCGCCGAAACCGATGGTTCTCTTCCGCCGTGTCCGTCCCGGGCCTGCCGCCGGGTCGCTGGTGCATGATGGCTCCATGGGCTCACGCCCACGGCTAAGCGGCGCCGCCGCTTGGCGGCTTCACTCGAATCCCCCGGCTGCCTACCGGAGAACAATCCATTGGAAAATTCTGTCCCCCGGCAGTGTTGTGAGGAAGGGGAGAGCTGCGTAATGGGAACGGATTGTACCTCTTCGTCCAGCCTACCGGAACCCGGAGCTGGATTCAACGCCTCGTCATCCGTGGCCGCCGTCGTGAGCTCGGACTCGGCGCCCTCGCCCTCGTCCCCCTGGCCGAGGCTCGGGAGAAGGCACTCTCGAACCGCAAGCTCGCCCGTGAAGGCGGAGACCCTCTGTCGGAGAAGCGCCGCACCCAGGGCATCCCCACCTTCTCCGAAGCGGCCTCGCTTGTGCTGGAACAGAAGCAGGCCGGCTGGCGCAGTCGGGACCACGCCCGCGAGTGGCTGTCGAGCCTGAATCAGCTGCGGTGGATGGTGCGCGAGCTTGGGATTGCGGCGGTGGCGCACGGTTTCCGCTCCAGCTTTCGGGACTGGGCGGGTGAGGAGACTGATCATCCCCGGGAGGTGATCGAGGCGGCCCTGACGCACGTGGTCCGCAACCGGGTCGAGGCGACCAATGCCCGCTCGGACCTGTTCGAACGCCGGCGTGTCCTGATGGACGACTGGGCTCGTTGCTTGGCCCAAGGGTCTGGGGGCAATTCGGAATCAGCGGAGTAAGGAGACGGCGGCCAGGGCGGGTGCCGGACCCGCAGTCCCACTCTCCGCCCACAAACGGAGAGTCCGGTTCGGGAGTAGGCGAGCGAATCGCAACGGGGCCAACGGGTTTCGAGAGACACTGTGGCGATCCCGGGGGTAGCGGAAGGGGAGTGTCTTCCGCTACTGCACCCCGTTCTTGGGCAGCGCCGCTCCGATTGACTCCCCGATGGGGTTGTACTCCAGGTGATGTTCGACGTCCTCAACAACCGGACGTTGTTTACGCATCCTCAACCGGCAGCAAATCACGACCAATTCTGGATCGGTGCGCATTGTGAAAATGATGCAATGCCCCTTCGTTCCGGCCAAGCAGAATCTCCGATTGAACCCTCATCTCAGCGTTTAACTGAACATCCTCCCCCATTGCATAGTCCTCTTTTCCCACGGCATCCCTGAACGTTCTAAGCCTATCCTCGTACGATCTCCCATGGGTCTTGAAAATCTTCTGTACGTTGGGGTGAATGTACCACGTATGAATCGTTCTGGACTTCCTAGGTGAGTCCTCAAGAGGAAAAATTCGTAACAGGTCTACGCCGAATGTGTCCACCATCATCATGACGTTGGGGTAGAAGAAATACGTAGTCACTGTTATCTGCTTGTAAGGCCAATGCTCCATGTTCGGCATGGAGAATCGCATCAGGTTTATCTTCTGATTGGCGACAACCATGCGGAGGTTATTGCGGAAAGTGTCGATTGTCTGCACGTTCCCCAGTGCTTCCTTGGCTGCGGTTTTCGCGTGGAGGACGTTTAGATGATAAATCTCACCGTATGAGTCGACAACTAATTTCCAGTTCATACGCGCATCGATGATTTGCGTCCCGGCAACCGTATGCTCCGATAGGTTCCAATGAGCCAGATCATCTTGGAGTCCAGACAAACACTCGTCCTCATCGATAGGATCACCTTGTGCCGGTCGTACCCACAAAGTCCCATGAACCTCCGCAGAAGGTAATGCGATGAGCCGTAGATTCATATTCGACACGTTTCCAAAATGACTATCCTTGTAGACCTTCTGCAGTCTGCCATCGATTCCATATGTCCATGCGTGAAAAGGACAAGTAAAGCGCGTCTTCGATCCGTGCCCTTCAAGGACGACCTTACTGCCGCGATGTCTACAGACGTTCGCGTACGCTCGAAAGGTGCCTCCACCGTCCCGAACCATCAGTATCGGGATACCTGTTGCATTGTCTGACCAATATGTATTCGGTTTGGGCAGTTCGGACGAAAGACCCATGCACAAGGGTGTGCTCCGAAAAAACACATCCTGCTCTTGCGCGAAGAGTTGCGGGCAGGTGAAATCCGACATCGGTACACGCATGATGCCGCCAGCATCAGCAGTCGTACCGTTAGCGATGTGCTCGGTAAGGGTGTTCAAGACGCGGAGTCGTTGAGATTTATCCATGAATCCACATTCCATGAAATCCAAAATGGCTACGATTGTCCGTTTCGTCTGTCCTTTATGGCTCTAACGGAGCGCCTGGGCGCAGGCTCGAGTACTCCATTCGCTTGGCCGGCGCATTCAGCCGCCCAGGCTGATCATCTCTATCTTCTTGTGGTCCTCGGCACGATAGCCCTGTTGGGAGTGGAGGGCCTCCAGCCTGGATTCCGAGTAGCGGTCGCTCCTCCGATTCCAGATGGAGACCACTCGGTCGCGAAGCTCCCGATCGGAGGCTCCAGCCCGCATCGGCGTCTTGAGGTCGTGCCCGACCTCGGAAAAGAGGCAGGTGACGAACTTTCCGTCCGCCGTCAGCCTGGCCCGGCTGCATCCGCCGCAGAAGGGTTCGGTGACCGAAGCAATCACGCCGAAATCCCCGCCGCCATCGGCGAACCGGTAGTCCACCGCCGGCGCCCTGCCCTGCTCCCGGCCCACTTCAGTCATGGGGAAGGCGGCGCGGATCCGCTCCAGAATCTCCTCCTTGGAGACCATCTTGTCGGATTTCCAGTTGTTGGAATTCCCCACATCCATGTACTCGATGAACCGAATTCCGAACCCGTGGGAGCGGGAGAACTCCACCAGCGAGATGATCTCGTCATCGTTGACTCCCCGTTCCAGGACCGCGTTGATCTTGATCGGATGGAAGCCCTGATCCCGGGCGGCAAACAGTCCCTCCAGCACCTTGGCCAGATCGCCGCGCTTGACGATTCGCTTGAACTTTTCCGGATCCAGGGTATCCAGGCTGAGGTTGATACGTTTCAGCCCGGCGGCCTTGAGGAGGGGAGCCTGCTCGGCCAGCAGGGCGCCGTTGGTGGTCAGGCACAGGTCCTGCAGCCCTTCGAGGGCAGCCAGCCTCTCCACCAGCCGGTGAAGGTCCTTGCGCAGGAGAGGTTCGCCTCCGGTCAGGCGAATTCTCTCCACGCCGAGCCCAATGAAAACGCGGGCCAACCGTTCGATTTCCTCAAAGGACAGGATCTCATGCTTGGCAATCCAGACATACTCGTCAAAGGGCATGCAATAGGTGCAGCGGAAGTTGCACCGATCCGTCACCGAGATTCTCAGGTCCTTCAGAGGGCGTTGAAACGTATCGACAAGCATGACGGAAACCACCACTGCCCAAGAGTCGGCAACTACCTAAGCCTTTTGCAAAATTCGTCGTCGAGCGCTGGGGACGTCCCCTACCTGCGGAATTTTGCGAAAGGCTCACCTATGAAAAAAGGCCATTCCTCCTCTCGGAAAAATGGCCTTCGAATCTCTGCAACCCGGATCTGCAATCAGACCCTGAACGGCTGCCGCGCTACACGTGGAAGGATTCGCCGCAACCGCAGGTGCTCTTGACGTTGGGGTTGTGGAACTTGAAGCCGGCGCCGGTGAGGCTTTCAATGTAGTCGATCTCGGTTCCGTCCAGATAAATCATGCTCCCCTTGTCCACGAAGACCTTGAAGCCCTGCAACTCGAGAATCTCATCCCCTCCGTTGGCTTGCTTCTCGAAACCCATCTGATACTGAAAGCCCGAACACCCGCCGCCGACGATCTGCACTCGCAGACCGGCGTACTGCTCCTGCTGGCCGTCCAGTATTTCCTTGACCTTACCCTGCGCTTTGTCAGTGATCTTCAGCATTGCGTTTGCGGCTCCTTTCAGCCCCTCCGGCCATGACGACTGCTTGTTGAAATCATTCTAGCGATTCCGGCGAAAAAATCAATCCCCCTCATCGGTGGAAGCTGCCGGCGCACGTCCCTCAAGCACGCCGTTCCAGGGAGGAACCAGGATGGAAACGTCCCCGTAGCACTTGGATTGGCAGGCCAATCGGACCGCCGGGTGCTTGCGGGCGATTTCCGCCGGGGGAGCGTAGCCGAAATACTCCAGGCGTCGCTTTTCAAATGAGGTCATCTCGGAAAGGTTCTCCGCTCCCGCCAGCACACCGATCCAGCAGTAGCCGCAAGCACCGCTGCGGCACTGCACCGGCACGGGTCCGGCAACGCGACGCGGATCCGACTCCCGAAAATCCCTGGGATCGCTGCCGCTGGCCATCGACAGGTCCTGACCGTCCAGCGCCTCGTAGCAGGACTCCGGAACACTCTCGTCGAAGGCTACCCGGTACTTCTTGGACTTCCAGATCAGGGACTTCCAGCCCCGCCCTCTTCGCAACTTCAACACCTCGGCCGCCGTCTTCGGGCCCCCGTTGGGAGAAGGTTCTCGAGCGCACGCCTCCAGGGAGGACAGCCCCACCTGCCGCAGCACCATCACACCCACGGCAACGATGCCCGTCAACAGGGACTGCTCCACCTGAAGCCTGGCTGCCAGCCGGCCGGCCAACTCCAGCACATGGGCATCCAGGCTGGTTTCCTGGGGCTCCGAGCACTCCTCGGCGTGGGCCACCACCGCCTGCTTGACCTCCGTCCAAAAGGCCGACCCGAACAGAAAACCCACCGAGGCATCGATCTGCTCTTCCAGGCGAGGGTTCCCATCCAACTGGAATTCCTTGAAGACCCGGGCGGGATCGGGGGAGCCGTCCAGGGCCAGCCGAAGCTTCAGGGGCCAGAAGGCAAACCAGATCCGGGTGGCCTGGCTGTCCACGGGGTGAACTCGGGGAAGGATGCGAACCAGCGACTCGGCCCAATCGCCCTCGTCCAACCGATTCAAATAGCTTTCGAATACCGTCATGCCGGCAGCCATGATCTCGGTGCTCCGCCTATCCCGCCCAACCAAAAAATGGGCTATCCCTCACGGATAGCCCATGGATCGCCTCTCCTGGCCGTAATCCTCTCAACCCGCCCTTACTTGGAAGGAACCGAGATCTGCACCAGCTCGTCCGGTTTCTTGTTGAGCACCATTTCCTCGTAGACCTTGCGCGCCTGGGCTGCTTCCCTGGCCGCCTTTCTGCGCAACCGCGCCTCATCGGCCGCCGTCTGCGGTCCCTCGTCCAGGACTCTCACTCTGGCGGCGTCCTCGGCATCCACCTTGAGAAAATGCTCGTAGGCCTCGAGATTGACCTCCTTGCCCTTGGCGAACACCTCGTGCTTCCCGTGGTCCTTGTACCACTCGGCCACGGTGGCGTTCTTGTGCATGTTCTCGATAATCTTCCGCCATCCCACCCCGGTGTTATAGGCGCAGAAGGAGATCTCTCCCTCCTGGGTGGCATAGGGGATGATGCACATCTCGGTTCGCCGGAAATCGTAGTTGAACAGGTCCTGGAACCACATCCCCGCGATAAACAGGAAGTTCCAGGGGTCCGTACGGCGCTTCTTGATGTCCTCGATGGTGCGGCTGGGGTCCGACTTGCCATACTTGAGGTCGGCCTTGCCGGAGGCATTCCAGGTCTTGTCGAACTTCTTGAGGATATCGGAAAGCGTCAGGCTCGGCGGCGCCTTGAAGGGAGAGTAGTTCTTCAGCAGCGCCATGGCCATCAGGAAATTGGAGAATTTCTTGCCGCGGGCCGCATCGGTAATCATGCGCATGTCGCTCATCAACCCGGGAACATTGATGAACTGAGGAACGGCCGCCATCTCCTTGTTCTCCTTGTTGATCATCACGGCCGTGCCCACGCCGCAATTGGGGTGGCAGCCGCAACTGAATGTCCCCCACTCCCGATCGGGTCCGTGAACCAGGTCGGCGTAGTCGGCAAAGCCGCCCATGATCGAGATCGGGAACCAGTCTCGGGTCGGTTCCGCAATCCCCGTCTGAGTCTTCACGTCGCTGGCCATGTGAGACAGGGTGTAGCGTTGGCGGTGGCGCCGATCGGGGGTGATTTCCTCATCCCGACCGGTGAAGGAAACCGGCTGGAAGGAGATGAAGGAGATCTTCTTGGGATTGTCGATAGCGAACCGGATGATGGGGCCGACCTGATCGTTGTTGACGCCGTTGATCAGAGTGGTCACCAGCACAATCTCGATGCCGGCTTCGTGCATATTGTTGATGGCTCTCAGCTTGACGTCGAAAAGATTGCCGATCTGGCGATGGCTGTTGGCATCGTTGCCGATGCCGTCGAACTGCAGGTAGGCGTAGCGAAGGCCGGCCTCGGCCGCCTTGCGGGAAAACTCCTTGCTCTTGGCAAACTCAATGCCGTTGGTGGCCGCCTGCACACTGTTGTATCCCAGGTCGCGGGCCAATTTCACCGCCTTCAGGAAGTAGGGCGACATGGTCGGCTCCCCGCCGGAAAACTGAATGGACATCTGCCTCTTGGGCTTGATTTCCAGGGCGTTGGTCATGATCTCCTGGATATCTTCCCAGCTCAGTTCGTGAACATAGCCCACCTGGTTGGCATCCATGAAGCAGGGGTCGCACATCATGTTGCAGCGGTTGGTGAGGTCCACCGTCAGGACCGATCCCCGGCCGTACTTGATGGTGCTGGTGCCGTGCTTGTGCAAGCGCTCGTCGTTGTGGGCCCGGATGTCCCTGCCGGGAAAGTTGCTCTCGATCCATCGCAGAAAGCCCACGTCCTTGGCCATCAGGTCCTCGAACTTGCCATGTTGCGGACACTCCTTGACCATCCAGACTTCGCCGTCGCGCTCGACGATCTCCGCCTTGATTTCACCCACGTGTTCGGTCACCAGCGATTGCCAGTCCTGTTCTCCGTTGATGATCCTCTCCCTGGCCTCCATCACGCAGACGGGGCAGAGGGAGTCGGTGGTTCTGGGAAACCCCAGGGTGGGTTTGGACTTCTCCCAGGACTTCTGCAGGGGCTTGTCCGACCACTTGGGCGTAAAGGACGCATTGGGAAAATACTTGTTGAACGACTGGATGGTGTGGAACACGACCCCGGCCGACGAACATATGGCGGAGTCCACATATTTCATGAGGCGCTTGCCTGTTACGCTGGACATGTTCTCTTTCTCCCGATAGGTTCTTTCGCCCCTGCCTGCAGGAAGCGAAAGGCTGATACCCTTTCGAATCACACCCCTGGCCGATCCGAATACGCGTCAACCCGGAGATGCCGGCCCTTGAGACCGGGAACTCACCGATGAGGATTGCCGGACCCAGGACTGTAGCCGGATGAGGCTCAAGATGTGCGGGTGGCGAAATACTAACCCAAAACTGAAAATTTTGGTAGCCGGTTGGCCGAACGGCCGGTGAACGGCTGGGAAGCAACCGTCCAGACTGCCGGCTACACTCCAAATATTGCAGTCTGAATACTAGAAAGCTGAACGGGCGACTGAAAAGCACATTGCAGGGAACGGCGCCATTTGGAGGGCGAGCGGTCCGAAATCGGGATTCTTGCGGTCCTGGATGGGATTGGGTTGCAGCAATGCGGCTTCCGGCCTTGATCGATAGAGGGCGCGATCCCTGCGTCCCGTTCCATTCCTGACAACAATCGACTGGAAGGCTCCAACGTTCGATATTTGCCCGGTGAACCGGCCATCGACCTCTAACGCCGACCCCATGTCTGGCCGGTCGACGACGGCGCGGTCGAACCACCCTTGACCGCGGAAGAAGCCTGAGGCTACCATGGCCCATGAGCCAACTCCTGCCCCTGTTCCCTCTGGATATTGTCCTGTTTCCCAAGATGGTCCTTCCTCTCCATATCTTCGAGGAGAGGTACAAGGAGATGATCGGGGAGTGCCTCCGGTCCAAGGCACCCTTCGGGGTGCTGTACACCCACCAGGGGACCACGGCGAGGGTCGGCTGCCTGGCCGGAATCCTCCAGGTTCTCAAGAAATACGACGACGGCAGAATGGATCTGTTGGCCCAGGGCGGCGACCGCTTCCAGATTCTGCATTTCGACACTTCGGCCTCCTATCTGCGGGGCTGGTCGGAGGCCCTTGCCGACCGGGAGGGGACCCGCCCCCCCGACCGGAAGGCAGCCCAGCGGCTGCTGGAGCTCTTTCGGGAAACGGCACGCATCCTGAAGAGGAGCGAGGCCGAAAAAGTAGTTGTCTCGCCGGACTACCAGGGATTGAGCTTTCAGATCGCCGCGGGATCTGCAATTCCGAAGACAGTCAAGCAAAGAGTTCTGGAAGGGCGCAGCGAAACCGAGAGGGTGGCCATCCTCATCGCCTACTTCAACGAACACCTTCCTCGCCTGCGCCAAACCAGAGTCGCCGCCAAGAGGGCCGGTTCCAACGGCCACGTTCGCTGAAGCGATATTTGTGCTATTGTGTCGCCTGCTTATCGGACCCGGGTCCAAACGGGGCCGCGTTCGATTCCGCCCGACATCCAAAAGCCGTAGCCAACGACGCCCGAAGGGTTACCGATGGAAGTACCCGTGAGCAAACGAAGCCACTGGGGTTCCAGGATAGGCTTCATCCTGGCGGCCGCCGGTTCGGCCGTGGGGCTGGGCAATATCTGGAAGTTCCCCTACGTGACCGGCGAAAACGGCGGCGGCATCTTCGTCCTTATCTACCTGGCCTGCGTGCTCCTGGTCGGACTGCCGGTCATGATCGCCGAAATCCTCATCGGGCGTTCCACCCAGAACTCTCCGGTGGGAGCCTTCAAGACTCTGGCCGGGGACCGGAGTCCGTGGGTGGGGATCGGTTGGCTGGGAGTCTTCACCTCCTTCGTTCTCCTTTCCTACTACAGCGTGGTGGCGGGATGGTCTCTCCATTACACCTGGCTTTCCATCAGCGGACAGTTGGCGGGATTGGGGCCAGAAAAAGTGGCTCCCGTTTTTGGACAACTCTATGGGTCCGCCGGGACGAACCTCTTGTGGCACCTGGTATTCATGGGCCTGACCGTCGCGGTGGTCTATGGAGGCGTCGCGAAGGGAGTCGAACGCTGGTCGCGGATCCTGATGCCGGCCCTGTTGATCATGATGCTGGTGCTGCTGGGCAAGTCCCTGACGCTGGATGGATTCGGAAAGGCGTTTCACTTTCTGTTCGGCTTTCACCAGGACAAGTTCACGGCCGCGGGAGCCTTGGAAGCCTTGGGACACTCCTTCTTCAGCCTCAGCCTGGGAATGGGCGCGATGATTACCTACGGCAGCTACCTGCGCCGCCAGGACAATGTCGTGGGGGCCTCTGTCACCATCTCCGCCCTGGATACCTGCATCGCTCTGGGCGCCTCGCTGATGCTCTTCCCCATCATCTTCAGCTACGGCATGGAGCCGGCGGCCGGGCCGGGCCTGGTGTTCATCAGCGTGCCCATCGCCCTGAGCCAGATGCCGGGAACAACGTTTCTGGCAACCATTTTTTTCGCCCTGCTGGTCTTTGCCGCCCTGACCAGCGCCATTTCCATGCTGGAGGTCGCCACCTCCTACCTCATCGACCGGCGGGGGTGGCAGCGCCGGTGGGCAGTGGTGACAGCGGGATTGACCATTGCCGCAGTGGGGCTGCCGTCAGCGCTCAGCGGCGGGACCCGGCTGTTCGGCGCCGGCATGGAGGAACTGGTGGGCAAGAACTGGTTCGACAGCCTGGACTACCTGGTCTCCAACTGGATGCTTCCGCTGGGCGGACTGGGAATCGCCCTGTTTACCGCCTGGCGCATGGACCGGCGGCTACGCCAGGAGGAATTCCTCTCGGGCAGCCGGCTGCGCTCTTTCTACCAGGGTTGGGTGTTCCTGCTGAAGTTTCCGGTTCCGGTCGCCATCCTGCTGGTTTTCCTGCACGCGGTGGGTCTCATTTGATGAAGCCGGGGTCGGCGGGGCGGTCTGCTCAGAATCTTTGCGCTCCGCGGCTCCATGCTTGGGACAGGAACGGCGGCTTCCCGGCAATGCGGCGGCCGGTTCCCCCATTTTCATCCCGAAACCCCGGAGTTCCCCGACAGACGAGGTCCGTAACCGTCATTCAGGAGGGCATTCCTTGATTTCGTTTGCGCTCATCCTGCTGGCCGCCGTCGGCCTGACGATTTCCAGCTACTTTACAGCCGTTGCATACGGGTGGATCGATCCCACGGAAAAGTGGATCCCCTCCTTCTGCCGCATGGGAGAGCAGACCTGCAGCCGGGTGATTCATTCCCCCAGGGCCCGTGTCTTCGGGCTCCCCAATTCGTTGCTGGGCCAGCTTTTCTACCTCGCCATCCTGGCAGCGGTACTCGCCGATCTGATATTCCTGGAGCCCTACATCTGGCTGTTCCTGTCAGCCGGTTTTCTCACCGTGTTGTTGGGCATCTTTCTCAGTTACTCCCTGCTCTACCTGACCCGAATACGCTGTGTGCTGTGCTTTACCTCCCACGCCATCAACGGGATCATCTTCCTGATCCTGCTGCTGGCTGAAGGGTGACCGTGGACGCAGGATTCTGTCGCGAGAACCCGTGACCCTGGAGTTAGAATAAATGGGACGTGGGTTGACGGTCCATTGGCGGCGCCATGGCACACCGCCCGGATGCCGATTGGCCGGCGACAGGACTTCGTACCCGCGAGAAACGCAACTGGAGGCGGACCGGAAATGAACATGCGCGCGACTCTGGATCAGATGGGAGTTGGGGAAGACCTGCTTTCAGGCGAGGAAAAATCCTTTCTGGACGAGAACGGATACCTGGTCTTTCCCGACATCCTCACCCGGGATCAGGTCCGCACCTTCAACGATCACCTGGCCGCGCTGGCCGAGAAGGAGGAGAACGGCGGCCGAGTACAGGAGGGATTTCAGCACGGCACCGTGGTGGTGCTGGACCTGGTCAACAAGGACCCTGTCTTCGACATCTGTATCAGCCATCCGAGGATTCTGGCGGCCGTGGACCGCGTCCTGCCAAAGGGGTTTCGCCTCTCTTCTCTCTGTTCCCGGGCCGTGCTGCCCGGGGGAGGACACCAGGACCTGCACCCCGACTGGCATCCCGCCTGGTGGAGGGACCGCAAGCAGCCCAGCGACCACTTTTCCTGCAATACTCTATGGATGCTGGACGACTTCACACCCGACAACGGCGCGACCCGGATTGTGCCGGGATCCCACCTGGGATTGACGTTCCCCGAGGATGAGATGGAAGACATGCAGCAGCCGCATCCCGGGGAAATCCACGTCACCGGAACCGCGGGCACGGTGGTGGTCTTCACCGGACATACCTGGCATAGCGGCGTCAAAAACCGAACCGATGCGCCGCGGCGGTCCCTCACGGCCTATTTCTGCCGGAGGGATCAACCCCAGCAAACCGACCAGCGCGAGGCCCTTCGACCGGCCACTTCCCAACGGCTGAGCCGGGCTGCCCTCTACCTGCTCGATGTTTAACCCGAGTGTTCCGCCGTGGGTCCGGCAACGGCGCGTTTTCAATCAAGTTTGAGCCTTTTGCAAAGGGCTCGTTCACCAACCACCGCGGGAGCGCCGCCTTGAACCGCCGACGGTTTCTGAAACAGCTCACCGGACTCACGGGCGGCCTCGCGCTGCCCCGGCTGGCTGCACTTGCCCTGTCCCTTCCACCTGCGACTTCATGTCGGCCTCGTCCCAAAGAAAGCGCTCGAGGGGAGACTCTCTACAACGGCATCCGGCTCCCGGACCGCTGGCCTCCCCGCTACCCCCCGGAGGAATTCCGCACTCCTGTCGCCCCCCCTTACCTGGCGGATATTCCCGAGGTCATCCCCATTGACCGCGGGCGGCAGTTGTTTGTGGACGACTTCCTCATCTCCAAGAGCACCCTCAAGCGCTCTTTTCATACGGCCCGCCTGCACCCGGAGAACCCGGTCCTGAAGCCGGAGACCGACCTGGAAATGAACGGGGGCCTGCGGCCGGTGGCTTGCCCTTTCAACGACGGCGTGTTCTACGACCCCGAGGACCGCCTGTTCAAGATGTGGTACCACGCCGGCTGGTTCGACGGCATCGCCTACGCCACCAGCCCGGACGGCATTCACTGGACCCGACCCCGCCTGGACGTCGACCCGGGCACCAACAGGGTGCTGGTTCGGGGAAAGGGATATGAAAGGGACGGGGTGGGAATCTGGCTGGACCAGGAGACTGCCGACCGGCAGCAGCGATTCAAGATGTTCTCCTTCTTCAGGGGGCCGGACAAGTTTCGGAGGGGAGAGGTCTACACCTCGGCGGACGGCATTCATTGGGGTGAGCCCACGCCCACCGGCCCCTGCGGCGACAACACCACCTTCTTCTACAATCCCTTCCGCAAGGTCTGGGTCTACAGCATTCGCACCTTTCAATTCCAGCCCAGGCTGAGCCGGCTGCGGGGCTACCGGGAACATCCCGACTTTGTCGCGGGAGCCACCTGGGAAGAGAGCGACGTCCACCACTGGGCCGGCGCCGATGAGCTGGACCCGCCGGCCCCCGACCTGGGCTATCCCACCCAGCTCTACAACGTGGACGCGGCCGGCTACGAGAGCCTGATGATCGGCCTGCTGGCCATCCACCGGGGACCGCCCAACCAGATTTGCCTGGAAGGAGGGTTTCCCAAGCTCACCGAGTTGTGCCTGGGCTTCAGTCGAGACGGATTCCACTGGCACCGTCCCGACCGGCGCTCCTTCATCGCCCCCTCCCGTCGCAAGGGCGCCTGGAACCGGGCCTACCTCCATTCGGCCGGGGGCTGCTGCCTGGTGGTGGGAGACCAACTCTACTTTTACTTCGGGGCCTGGTCCGGGGAATCCCCCAAGCTGGGAGGCCACATGTATGCGGGCGGCAGCACCGGACTGGCCGTCCTGCGGCGGGACGGCTTCGCCTCGCTGGACGCCGCGGAATCCGGAGGAGCGGTCACCACCCGGCCGCTACGATTCCGGGGCCGCCACCTGTTCGTGAACCTGCAGGCCCCCCGGGGGCGGCTGCAAGTCGAGATCCTTGACGAGCAAGGCGTTCCGTTCGTCCCCTTTTCCAGGCAGAACTGCCTGCCGGTGAGTGGTGACAGCACCCTCAGCCAAGTCGTTTGGAAGGAGGGCGCCGACCTCTCCCGGCCGGCCGGCCGGCCGGTCCGCTTTCGCTTTCACCTGACCAACGGCAAGCTCTACTCATTCTGGGTCAGCCCTGAGAAGAACGGAGCCAGCAACGGCTACCTGGCCGGCGGAGGTCCCGGCTTCACCGGCCCCAGCGACACGGTGGGGCGAGCGACGGGATAAACCAACGACAAAAAGGAGTTATCCACGAAGGACCACCAAGGGGTTGAGGTTGACCGAGACGGGATAGCAAGGTCACAAAGGCATGATCGGCTTTGAATTGCCTGAAATTACAGAGCCTTTTGCAAAATTCGGGAGGGTGCGGGACTTGCTGCCGGGAAGGATCGTGCCCCCGGGGAGCGCGGGCGTCCCGCCCGCATCCTCTTCCTTCCGATGTTATCGCCGCCGCCTTCGGGCTTGCACCCGAGGGCCAACAGCTGTCGCCGCCTACGCGGCTCGACTCTTGTGCCAAATCTATACCGATCATTTTGACATCTTGATGCCCAACTGATACATTTTGATGTATGCCACGGACGACACTTGCCATTGAAGACCGTCTTCTCCGCCGTCTCAAGGAGAAGGCGGCTCGCGAGGGACGTACTCTTCAGGAAACTGCCAACAATCTGTTGCGGCAGGGTCTGGACATGCGACCGCAGCGGTTGGACTACCAGTTAAAGCTGGAAGGCTGGGATGCGGCGGAACTTCCAGGGGTGGACGTGCTCGACCGGGATAGGCTGTTGGACATCCTGGGGAAAAGCTGATCCGTGCGCGCCTTCGACACCAACGTCCTGGTCTTCGCCGAAATCAGGACCAGCCCTTTCCACGAAACAGCACGCCAGCTTCTCGGTGAGGCGGCCGAAGGGTCCACGCCGTGGGGGCTGCCATGGCCCTGCGTTTACGAATTTCTTCGTGTCGTTACCCACCCACGAATCTATTACCCGCCGGTCCCCGTGCCAAGGGCGTTGCAAGACCTCGGCCGCATTCTTGCCTCTCCGACCGTTTTGCTTCTATCGGAAACCGAGCGTCATATTGGAATTTTTCAGCAGGTCATCAAGACATCCGGCGTAGCGGGCAACCTGATTCACGATGCCCACATAGCGGCGCTTTGTCTCGAACATGGAGTTTCCGAGTTTGTAACAGGGGATCGTGATTTCCAGAGGTTCCCGAATCTCCGAGTCAGCAATCCGTTCATGTAGTCACCCGCCACCCACCTGTTTTCATTAAAGACGAGATGGATTTCAGACGCTCAGAATTCAGCAATGGATGCTCGACGGCGAATGATCGCGCACTGCGACCTGACCCTGCCCCGGCTTCCATTTCCTCCCGCTTGGCGCCGGCGCCAAGCAGGAGCGAGAAGTTCACGAAGCGGATCCCTCGCCGCTTCGTTCGGCTCGCGATCGTATTGCTTGTCGCGGCTGGATTCATCGTCGGCAACAGCGAGCGATTCCTGCTGGCCCAGGCCTCCGACCTCGAACACAGGCAGAGGCAATACGACAGAATTCGCGGCATCCCGGACAGCGACGCCGGCGACGCCAGGCTCGGTTGCAGTGACAGCAGCACAGGCGCGGGAATCTACATGGGCCACGTCTCCGGGGTCGAGGGCGCGGGCGCTTTCGACGATGTGGAGGTGCTGCTTTCCTGCGGCTACCAAAGTCTGGAAAGGACGGTCCCGGGTCCCGATGGGGCCTTTGTCTTTACGGGACTACCGGATGGCAAGTACGTGGTCACGGTGCGCAAGCCGGGCTACCGCGGACCACCCGCCAGGCCATTCCGCCTCCGAGGAGGCGTGATCACCTCGCCTCCGCCCGGTGAGATCGACCGGGAATACGTGCTGGCGCCCCTGGATCGGCACACCTTCGTCTATCACTGGGAG
>JAJECY010000304.1 GCA_022821775.1 Acidobacteriota bacterium | reverse complement strand
TGCAAGCTGGAGAGCTGCCCCAGCTCGGTCGGAATCTCCCCCGTCAGTTGGTTGTTGTAAAGGTACAACCCCTGCAAGCTGGAGAGCTGTCCCAGCTCGGTTGGGATTTCCCCCGTCAGTTGGTCGCTGAACAGGGACAACGACGAGACGCGTCCCGGCGATCCGGACACCGTCACGCCATACCATTCATCCAGAGCCAACCCGGCCGTCCAGTTCAGATAGCCCTCGCCTGCCAACTCGTCGCGGATTTCCAGCAGCACTTTGCAGTCACCGACCAGCCCCGGGTTGTTCTCCGGGTCTGGCACAGCCGTTCCATCCTCGCAGCCCAGCAGCGGCGCACTGCCGCCCGCCAGAATCAGCAGCGCCGTCAAGCCCTCAATCACCTTGACTCCGAGGCGACGCCCCCTGGACCTCCCAATCGATTTTGGACTCATGGTACGTTCCACACCCCTGCTCATCATGACACCCTCCAAAGCTTCGCGCTTTGCGGGTCAGGCTGCCCTTTCTCGGCCCCCAGCCTACCAAAGTACCCAAGGTGCCGCCACAGGCCCCATCCCTCTCTCCCAGCTGGTACTTTGCCTCGATCGCCGCCCCAGACCCAGCGCCGTGAGGACCTCAACGGCGCCATTGCCGCCAAGAAGCGCGAAGTCGTCGAACTCCAGAAGAAACGCAGCCAGGCGTTGGAGGATCAGCGCCGCCGCGTCCGCTCCCGCCTCTCCTCTTCCGAACGCAAGCTTCTTCTCTGATCCCACTTCCTGAACGCAGAGGTTAGCCACATTCTATCACTTTACAAGGGACGCTCTTTCACATGGCTGTGAGCCTATTGCAGACCTACCCACAAGGCCTTCCCAAGCTACCCTCCAACTACAAGATGGTGTGGCCGGCGTCTCCTGGCCGGCCGGGCTGCGGCCTATATTTTCATGAAGCGGTTGAAAAGGCGGGATTTACATCTTTGAGCAAAGTTTACATTATGGGGGATTATCGGAAGCCGTCAATCACACGGAAATCCTCTCTACGATGTTGCGGGTAACGCGTCGCCGGCGACGGTCATAGATCTGGGTGGTCCTGAGATTGACGTAGCCGGCCAAGTACTGCACATCCTCCAGAGGCACGTCCTGGGAGAGGAGGTCGGTGACCACCAGGACGCGGAAGCTGCGAGGACTGAAGATCGGGGGCAGCCCAGCATCCCACAGTTCGGGTATGGGGATTGGAGATCCTGGCGCCAAAGAACTCATCAGCAACGAATAGAGCATTGCGCCCGGCTCGCTCAACGACGACGGGGACCGATCGCGACGGATCCAAGGCTCGGGAAGCGGGCAGAAGGGCTGTTTGGGCCGGAGAACGGTCCATGGCGATTTAGTGGATGAGAACATACTTTATCACTCATCGTTCTCATTCGAACCAAGGCGTGAAAGCCGGTGTGGCCTAGCCGGAGCCGGTCTTCAGAAACGCCTGCAGGGCCTCCTTGCTCATCCCGGAGATTCCCAGTCGGTCGACGCCGCGTCCTTGCTTCCAGCCGTCGAAGCCCATGACGATGGATCCGATGTCGACCAGGCTTCGCATGGTGGGTGTGGGCACCCCGTACTGGCTTCCCACCGATGACCAAGCTCCCAGACCGTAGGGGATGTCCTCGGTCAGCCAGCGGCTCTCCAGGGTTCCGGGGGCCTTCAGGCGGGTCAGCATCCAGCTTCCGTTGATGGCGGCCCACAAGTCCCCCCGGGGTCCGAAGCCGGCCTGGTGGAAGGCCTCCTCCACTGGACAGAGTTCATAGCCCAGGGCCGCGGCCACGGCGCGGCGCTCTTCATCCACCTGCTGAATGACCTTGACCACCGAGGGCGTGACGCCTTCCTCGTAGAAGTAGAAATCCCCCTTGGAGTATTCCACTCTTCCGGCATTGAGAAGGACGCCGGCGGGATGGACCACCGGATTCATGGCGGCCAGGCCGCAGGCCACCACGTCGGGATAGGTCTGCATGCCGGGAAACAGCGGCTCCAGCGCCTCCCGCACCCGGGCGGTTTCCGACGCCGGCAGCACGCCCAGTCCCAGGCCGCTCACCACGCCCCAGATGGTAGCCGTGTCGGGGGCCGTCTTGCGGCAGACATAAGGCGCGGTGTCCACCTCGGCCAGGGTTGCCTGGGCTCCTCCCCGCCGGCGCAGGATCTGTGACCATTCCAGCGCGCCCAGGGTGCCCGGCATCAGAACCACCGTGTGGCGGGAGTCGAGGTGGGGTGCGCACACCTCGGCGAAGGGCCTGTGGGCGTAGGCCGGGACGATCAGCAGAACCAGCTCGGATGCCGCCAGGGCTTCCTCGATGTCGGTCGTCAGACACCGGACCCTGGCGGGACCCTGGCCGCATTCCCCCAGCAGGTGGATGATGCCCGACTCGCTGACGGGATCCAGGCTGGCCTCAAAGCCCTCAATCTCGAACAGGGTGACCTCGAACCCTCGCAGGGTGAGGCTGGCGGCGGTCGAGAAGGCGGTGTTACCTCCTCCCAGGATGGTGACGGACGTGTTTGGCATGGATCAGACCTCGTTGTCTATTCGCAAGTATCATTCCTCCCTTGAGGGGGAGTCGGAGAGGCCGAGCCGAATGGCGAAGGCCGATCCGGAGGGGGGCCGACGCCGGAGTCTCCGAACGGCAGCACCGATTGGCGAAGGCTGATGAGGTGGGGGGCCGACACCAACTTGCCGGATTGCAATCCGCCGCCCCCGCCGCCCCGCACGCTCCTCAGGAAGCGTGGCCGTGTTCCCGCAAGAACCCGTCGATCAGGTGGCGGGCGATGCTGGCGGGGGAGGGGAGTCCGGGCAGGTCGGGCGGACGGCACCAAAGTGCGTCCTCCAGCTCCTCCGGGTCCATCTTGAGCTCTCCTCCGGCATAGTCCGCCCGAAAGCCCAGCATCAACGAATGGGGGAAGGGCCAGGGCTGGCTGGCCACGTAGCGGATGTTCCTGACCCGAAGGCCGACCTCCTCGGCGATTTCCCGTTCAACCGCCTCCTCCAGGGTTTCTCCCGGCTCGACGAAGCCGGCCAGAACGCTGTACATGCCGGTGGGGAAGTGAGGAGAACGGCTCAGGAGCAGCTCCTCCCCTCGGGCGATGAGCACGATGACAGCCGGAGACAGGCGGGGGAAACTCTCCAGTCCGCAACTGGGGCAGATCCGGGAGCGGTCCCGCTGGTGGGCAACCGTGGCCGATCCGCACCGCCCGCAGAACTGGTGGTTCCGGTCCCAGTCCACGATCTGCTTGGCGCGTCCCGCCAGGGCGAAGAGCCGGTCTCCCAGGGAGGGGTAGAGGGAACGCAGGTTGTCGAAGGCCATTCCGGAAGCGGGGCGGCTCTCCTGGTGCAATTCCGCCGAGAAACAGTGTCTGCCGTCCAGGGTGCCCAGATACTGACTTCGCAGGCAGCGCAGGCTCAGGTCTCGGGGGTGGCGCAGCAGCGGAATGGAAGGCGAGCCGTTTTGGACCCGGACCAGCAGGAGGTCCCCGCGGAAGGCGAACCACCAGGCGGGAGCCGGAAGGTTCTCGGGAGGCGTGACGGCAGGCAGGAAAGAGTCGGGCATTGGTTCTGAAAGACTTCCCGGCAGCGGTCCCCGGCGCGCCTCAGTCAAGGGTCCAGCGGGCCTGTCGCAGAACGGCCAGATCCGGGCGGGAGGCCATCTCCAGGTGCCGCTGGACACGTTCCTTGGAGGGGGGCGCCTTGGGGACAGGGTTGTCCATCACTTCATACCAGGCCGTCAGCAGGGAGCCGTCGTTCAACTCGACCGTGGAAGGGTAGCCCAGGTCGCTGGAGATGCCGTCTCCGGAGATGGTGATGGCGCCGGACCAGGTGCGGCCGTGGTCCTCGCTGACGCGGGCCTGGTTTCCGTAAGGGGGCCGGCGATAGCCGTACGACATTACGAGTCGCCCATCTCGCAGCTTCAGTAGGTGGGACGGCAGTCCCCACACCCCGAGGGCGCGTGGAACCGACCAGGTCTTCCCTCCGTCGGTGGATCGGCTCTGCAGCGTCTCCCTCTCGTTGGCGGTGTTGTGGTTGCGGATATGGGCGACCAGGGCTCCTTCGGTTGTTTCCACGCCATGCAACTCGTGGTAGCCGTCCAGGTCGTCGCCCTTGCGGGTCGGAATTTCGGCCAGCCAGCGCCAGCTCTGGCCGTCGTCGGTGGACTCGCACACCCCGATGCGCCCCTCGGATTGTCCGCTGGGGCCGTACCAGAAGATCTTGCCGGGGTAGAGCAGCCGCCCGTCGGAAAGCTGAATGGGGCCGTGAGGGCTGTTGACCGGACAGCGGTAGGGCGACGACCAGCTCCGGCCGCCGTCGGTGGAACGGATCATCCAACTGCCCAGCTCGATTTCGCGTTCGGCGGCCGTGATGCGGCGGTGGATGGCCTGCCAGCGTTCCAGTTTCTCTCGGGTCCAGACGCCTTTCCCCTGGGATTCCAGCTCTTCGGATCGGGCCAGGATGTCGGCATAGCCGATCGAGGTGAAAGTGGTGACCAGCAGCGACCCCTCGGCGGTTTCCACCACGCCGGCATCCCGGTCGTCGATGGGGCCGTCGATCAACACGCGCGGGAAACTCCAATACCGCCCCTCGTCCCGGGAGCGCATCAGCTCCACCCGGCCGAAGGGGCAGACATGGGATTCCCGGCCGCCCGAGCACACCAGCAGCAGCTCGCCGTTGCGGCGCCTGGCCAGGGTGGGCCAGCCGTGATAGAGCCGGGGTTGCATGCTGATCACCCGCTTGGAGTGTATGCGGGCGCCGCCGAGCGCCACCGATGGGGCGCCGGAGGCCAGTCCGACCGCCAGGGCGCCCATGCCCTGAAGTATTTGCCGGCGAGTGGCAGTACCTTGCATGCTCGTCCTCCATCTCTTGTAGGGTTGGGAACCAGACCAGGAGTATAGGGCCAAGCGGCCGGCGCATCAAGCCCGCCGCGCCGATTCGAGCCGCGGTGGCATCCGCTGGCGAACAGCCGCTCGCCGGGCGGTGTCCTCCACCGGGAACGAGGTTCCCCGGCCGGCCGCATTGCTGGGCGTTCCTATTCGTAGGAGAGGGCCTTGATGGGATCGCTGCCCGCCGCCTTGAGTGCCGGGTAGAGTCCCCCGATAGTCCCGCTGACGGAGACGAAGAGGACGGTGAGCATGACCCAGACCGGTGGGATCAGGAGTATCTGAGCGGGATAAAGGAACCGGAGGAACTGCAGGCTCAGGAAGGTCAGCAGGAATCCGGCCAGAAGGCCGGTCAGGCAGAGTACCAGTATTTCCATCATCACCAGGTTGACGATGTAGCCTTTCAGGGCTCCCAGGGATTTCAGGATGCCGATTTCCCGGGTTCTTTCCGCGATGGTGGTATACATGGACAGGAAGCAGGCGAACGACCCGATGGAAATGGCCAGGCCGACGACCCCGGTGATGAAGGTGCCGTAAGCGGGAGGTCGACCGTTTCTCAGCAGGGAAACCCACTCCCGCATGGAGGTGACACTGGTGTTGGGGGCCAATTCCCGCATCCGGGCCATGGCGGTCTCCAACTGCCCGGAATCGAAGAGCTTCGCCAGAAAGATGGAAGCCTGACCGGCCTTGTCGGTGATGGCTTGCAGGCTCCGGATGGGAACGTAGACCCGCCCTCCGATGCCGTTGCGGTAAATCCCCACCACCTGGAAGGTCTCTCCCTTCAACTCGAAATGATGGCCCACGGCCAGGCCGTTGGATCTGGCGTGCAGGTCGTCGATGATGGCTTCCCGAGCTTCAGGACCGCTGAAGCGGCGGCCCTCCAGGAAATCCAGGCTGCCGGCCACGACCTCGAAGCTCGGCAGATCGATGCCCCAGAAGCTTCTCCAGCTTCCCTGCAACTGAGCCAGGAAGAGAATGGGCGTCACCGCCCGTACCGACTCCAGGCTGCTCAGGGTCTCGCCCATGGACTCGGGGATGATGGTGCTGCCGGTCGTGAAAAAAAGCGGGGGCGCATTGGCCGGCCGAACGATGATGTCGGCGCCGAGGTTCTGCTGGCGGTCGGCGTTGTCTTGAATCATGCCGTTGGCGATGCCGATCACCAGCAGGATCAGCACCACTTCGAGGCTGATGGCCAGAACGCTGACGAAGGCCCGGACCGGGCGGTGCAGGACGTTTGTGAAGACGAGTTTAAGGGCTGTCATCAATCGGCGGTGGCGGTGGGCCCCGTCCTCGAGGCGGGCTGGACCGGATTGAGGGCCGTTGAAACGCGCCTGCCGGTCCCATGCATTTTAGCATGCCTGTCCATGCACCGGGCCTCCTTCGATTGTCTTGCAGTAATCCCTATCCGGGCTCCCCTGACGCACCATCGAGCTGCCTGAGCTGGTCCACCACCGAGCGCGGGGCTTCCACTTCCAGCAGGACCTGGCTGTCCCGCTCCTCCCGGCGAACCAGCCGGCCCTTGGCATGGATCTGGGCAAGCAGTTCCCCCTGGCGCGCCTCTACCCGGAAACGGGCCCGGACCAGCGGGTCTCCGTGGATGGACCGGTCGATCTTCTCCAGAAGTCCGGAGATCCCCTGGCGTCGCAATGCCGATACCCTCAGAACGTTGTCGCCCGGGGGAAGCCGGGGCGGTTGCTCCAGCAGGTCGGTCTTGTTGTAGACCTCGAGGGTCGGCTTGCCCGAATCCCCCAGCTCTTCCAGCACCTTGAGCACCGAGGATCGCTGGTGGTCGGCCCGCGGACTGGAGCAGTCGATCACGTGGAGCAGCAACTGCGCTTCTCCGATTTCCTCCAGGGTGGCCCGGAAGGCCGAGACCAGGGTGGCGGGAAGCTTGCTGATGAAACCGACCGTGTCGGACAGGATCACCTCCCGCTTGGAGGGCAGCCGGATGCGGCGCAGCAGCGGGTCCAGCGTGGCGAAGAGTTGGCGGGAGGCCAGGGTGTCCGACCGGGTCAGGGCATTGAAGAGGGTGGATTTGCCGGCATTGGTGTATCCGACCAGCGAGACGGTGGGAACGGGAACGGATTGGCGAAAGGAGCGGTGCAACTGCCGGTGTGCCCTCACCCGCTGGAGATCGCGCTTGATCTTGTGAATTCTCTGGTGGATCTTGCGTTGATCCGTCTCCAGCTTGGTCTCGCCGGGCCCGCGCGTCCCGATTCCTCCTCCCAGGCGCGACAGCTCCACGCCCCGTCCCCCCAATCGAGGCAGCCAGTAGTCGAGCTGGGCCAGCTCGACCTGCAGCTTCCCCTCCCGGGTTCGGGCGCGGCTGGCGAAGATGTCCAGGATGAGCTGGGTCCGGTCGACCACCTTGCAATCGAGTGCGCGCTCGATGTTTCGTTGCTGGGCCGGTGAGAGGTTGTCATCGAAGATCACGGTATCGGCCCGGTGCCGGTCCAGCAGCCCTTTCAACCGCTCCACCTTGCCCTTGCCGATCAGGTAGGCCGGGTCATAGCGGGACCGTTGCTGAAGCAGGCGTGCGGCCACCCTGGCTCGGGCGGCGGAAGCCAGTGCCGCCAACTCGTCCAGCGATTCCTCCAGGCTCAGCCCTGCTCCCCTGCCGCCGGCCGGACTGGCGGGTCGCTTCAGCTCGCATCCGACCAGGATGACGTTCTCTTTGTCCGGGGCGGCGACGTCCATTTCAGTTCGAGGGTTCCGATTTGGCCGCGTCGGTCGCCGGCGAGGGAGGCTTGGAAGGCGATGAGGGTGGAGCCGAAGCGGCCGGGGCCGACTTGGTCGTCACAACGGTCGAGATGGCATGTTTGAAAATGAGCTGGTCCCGTTGGCCGGATTCCAGCATGACCGCGAACTTGTCGAAGCTCTTGATGCGGCCGGTCAACTTGACCCCGCTCATCAGGAAGACGGTTACCGGCAGCTTCTCCCTGCGAAGATGGTTGAGAAAGACATCCTGTATATTGTGCGGTTGCTTTTCCATGGATTCCCTTATTTTCCTGAATACCCTCCGGGGTTGGCGCCGTTGCGGAAAGACGACCCCCGAGCCCGCTAGGGGGACGACAGGAGCGCCGGATGGGTCTGCGTCCCCGAAGGCTGCTGCGTCCCAGGCTGGATAAATTCCGCCACGCAGGCTTCAACATCGGACCCGAGGGAATCTTCGTCCCCGAATCCCGGAAACCAGACTACCCTCTCTTCCTTGCGAAACCAGGTGAACTGTCGCTTGGCAAAATTCCGCGTGGCCTGTTTGGTTGCTTCCGCGGCTGCCTGCAGGGACATCTCTCCGCGCAGAGACTGCACCGCTTGAAGGTACCCGAGCGATTGGAGAGGCTTGCAGTCGGAAGAGTATCCCTTGGCCAGGATGGACCGGACCTCCTCCACCAGTCCGCCGGCGAACATGCGGTCGACGCGCTCTTCGATTCTCCGGTAGAGCCGGTCCCGCGCCGGGCCGAGCCCGATCTTCAGCAGTCGGAACCCTTTCAGTTTTTCGGTGGCGGTCCGGAAGTGAACCGAAAGCGGCTTGGCAGTCAGAAAATAGACCTCCAGGGCACGAATGATCTTGGGCCGGTCCCTGGGTGAGATGCGCCGGGCCGACTCCGGGTCCACTTTCGCCAGCAAGTGGTGGAGGTGGGCTTGCCCCTTGCGGCGGGCCTGCTGTTGCAGGCGTTCTCTCAGCGATTCACAGCGGGTGGGGCCGTCGAAGAGGCCGTTGAGCAAGGCGCGCAGGTAGAGCCCGGTGCCCCCCGCCAGCAGCGGCAGATTTCCTCGCTGTCCGATTTCCGACAACACCCTGCGGCCCAGCGCCATGTACTGACCGGCAGTGAACTCCTCGTCCGGATTGAGAAAATCGATCAGGTGGTGAGGGATGCCTGCCTGATCGGGCTTGAGCACCTTCGAGCTGCCGATGTCCAGAAACCGGTAGACCTGCACCGAATCGCAACCGACGATCTCACCCCGGAATCGACGGGCAAGCCGGAGCGCCAGGTTGGATTTTCCGCTTGCGGTCGGTCCCAGGACGGCGATGAGGGGTAAATTCGTCAAGACCAGAGCCAGATGCGAAGGGCCAGGTAGGCAAACAGGAGCGTCGCCAGGATGCAGAGCCCCAACAGTTGCGCGCGCGACGGCTTCATGAACCGATTCCTACCCGGAGCTGGAAAAAAATCTACTCCATCCCGGTTCCAATGTAAACAGTCTGAGCCTTTTGCAAAATTCGGAATCGAGCATCTCCATGAAACAACAGAGAGCTAACTTGTCCCGCGAGTGACCGCTCCCCCGGCTTCTCCCGGGAAAGCTCCCGCTGCCCAGCCAATGGGGTAAACGGCTCAACCACAAAAAGCACAATAGGCACAGGACAAGGCTCCTGTCTTGCACCATCCTGTTTTTGCGAGCGCTGGGGACGTTGTTGAATTACTGGAATAACTTCGATCCGCCGCTGCTGTATGGCTTTGATTTCAATGACGTCCCCTATCCGCTCTTTACAAGTTATTCCAGTAATTCAACAACGTCCCCTATTCAGAGGTGGGATGAAGACGCTTCTGTGCCCGGTCCCGGGCCGGCATCGCCGTCCGGTCCCGTTCGCCCCGACCTTTTGCGGCCCGATGCGCTTTTTCATGCTAACCTTTCTGTGAGAGGGGACATGAGCAAACGGACCAAAGTCTACGGTTTCCTGATCCTGCTGGTGGTATTAGCGGGCGCCGCCCACCTGCTCAGGCAAAAGCCGGAAACCCCGGCCGCTTCCGCCAAGGGGTCCACGGCGGGCTCCGGCGGCGGGGAGAACGGCGCCGCGGCCGCCCCGGTGGAGTTGGCCCGGGCCAGACGCGACCGGATCACCCACCACCTTTCCTCCACCTCCAATCTGAGGCCCCTGAGAGAAGTCGAGGTCAAGGCGCAAACCGAGGGAATCGTGCAGAGCCTGCTGGTGGAAGAAGGGGACTTCGTCCGGCAGGGGCAGCTCCTGGGGCGCCTGGATGACCGCTCTCTCCGGATCCAGTTGGAGCTGACCCGGGAAAAGCTGGCCCAGGCCAAATTGCAGTCGGAAAAAGCCCGTATCCGGCAGGAGAAGGCCAAGGTGCAGATCGCCAACACCGAGAACGAACGCCAGCGCCTGCAGGAAGCCTATGAGGAACAGCTCATCAGCGAGCGGGAGTACGACCAGGTGAGGTATCAACTGGACGAACTGGGGCACGACGAGCGTGTCTCGGCCTCCGAGGCCCGGGAGCTCTTTCACCGCGTTCAGGAGCTGGAAGCCGAGATCCGCAAATCCGAGCTCGAGATCTCCCATACCCGGATCACGGCCCCCTTCGGCGGGCGAATCACCGAGCGCACCATGGAGTTGGGGAAGAGCGTTCGCAGTGCCGACAAGCTGTTCAAGCTGGGAGCCTTCTCTCCTCTCTATGCCGACGTCTTCCTGTCGGAGCGCGAGGCCCGCCGGGTTCGCGCCGGACAGACGGCCTCGGTGCGCCTGGGCGCGGATGAGGCCGTCGAGGGCGTGGGCCGCGTGGTGCGGGTCAGTCCGGTGGTCGATACCTCCAGCGGCACGGTCAAGGTTACGGTGGAACTCACCCCGGCAAACGAGGGATTCATGCCTGGCGGGTTTGTCAGGGTGGCCATTCAGACCGACGTGCATCCCGATGCCATCCTGGTTCCCAAGCGGGCCGTGATGGAACGGGATGGAGAGACCTTCGTCTTTCTGGCCGACAATGGCGTGGCCCGGCGGGTTGTCGTGCAACTGGGCTATGAAGAGGATGGAAGCATCGAGATCCTGAAGGGGATTTCCGCCGGGGATCGAGTGGTGGTCGCCGGGCAGGGCGCCTTGGAGGAGGGGTCCGAGATCCGGAAGGTCGGGGACGACTCCTCAAGCGGCTTGGCGGAAGGAACCACCTGAGGCCCCTGCCGCCTGGCGCGGCGTTTCCCGGCGGCAACAGCTCTCTGTCAAACCGGTTTGCAGGGCCGACAACCCGCTCCCGGGCTCGCCCCGGCCCTTCATCCGGACTCGCGCCCCTGCCGGAATGCCCCCGCGCCTCGTCCCTTTCCCCGTCATGAATCCTTAGCCTCCTGAGCCATGATCCAGCTTGCCATTCGGCGTCCGGTCACCGTCTGCATGTTTGTGGTGGCGGTGGCTCTTTTCGGCCTGGTCTCCCTGCAGCGGATGGCCCTCAACCTGCTGCCGGAAATCGCCTATCCCGCTCTCACCATCCTCACCGACTACGAGGACGCGGCCCCCGAAGAGATCGAGAACCTGATCACCCGCCCCATCGAGGAGGTGGTCGGGGTCGTTGGAGGCCTGACCAGGGTGGAGTCGGTATCGCGTTCGGGTCAATCGGAGGTCGTCCTCGAGTTCACCTGGCGGACCAACATGGACGTAGCCACCCTGGAAGTCAGGGAAAAGCTGGACTTGCTGCAGTTGCCGAGGGACGTCGAACGGCCGGTTCTGCTGCGCTTCGATCCTTCCTACGATCCCGTCATGCGCCTGCAGTTCTGGGGCGAAGCCAGCCTCAGCCGCCTGCGCTACCTGGCCGACGAGGAGTTGAAGAAGAGCCTGGAATCCACCGAAGGCGTGGCGGCCATCAAGGTGGTGGGCGGCCTCGAGGAACAGATTCGCATTGAAATCGACGAGAAGCGGCTGGCCGAGCTGAGGATCCCCATTACCGAAGTGACCCAGGTGCTCATTCAGGAGAACCTGAACCAGGCTTCCGGGAGCCTGTATGACCTGGATGCCAACTACATGGTTCGCCTGCTGAACCAGTTCCGCACGGTGGAAGAGATCGAACGGATCATCCTGCGGGATTCGGAAGGCAGAAGGGTTGTCCTGGGCGAGGTGGCCGAGGTCTGGCGGGGTTCCAAGGACCGGGAGGTGATTGCCCGCATCGACGGACGCGAGAGCGTGGAGCTGGCGGTCTACAAGGAGGGCGACGCCAATACGGTGATGGTGGCCCGGGCGGTGGAGGCCAAGCTGGAGAAACTGCGCAAGGACGGGGTTCTGTCGGGCAGCCTTCAGGTGCGCACCGTATTCAACCAGGCCCGATTCATCCAGCAGGCCGTGGACAACGTGCTCTGGTCGGCGGTGCTGGGAGCGGTGTTGGCCACGCTGGTCCTCTACCTGTTTCTGCGCCACCTGAGAAGCACCCTGCTGGTGGCTTTTTCCATTCCCATTTCCGTCCTGGCCACCTTCGCCCTGATGTACCAGATGGATGTGTCCCTCAACATCATGTCCCTGGGCGGGATCGCCCTGGGCGTGGGCATGCTGGTGGACAACTCCATCGTGGTTCTGGAGGCGGTGCATCGCCAGGACCGCGCCCGAACCCCCTTGCCGGAAGCCGTCTACCGGGGGACCCGCGAAGTCGGGACGGCGGTCACGGCCTCCACGCTGACCACCCTGGCCGTCTTCCTGCCGCTGGTCTTTGTGGAGGGCATCGCGGGGCAGTTGTTCAAGGACCAGGCCCTGACCATCATCTTTTCCCTGTCGGCCTCGCTCCTGGTGGCGTTGACCTTCATTCCCATGGTGCTGGCGCTCCGGATCCAGCCGCCTCCTCCGGCTTCCGGGACGGCCCTTCCGGATGCCGGGCCAAAGACCCTCGCCCCCGGATCCGCGGGAGCCGCCGGGCGGGTCCTTGCCTTTTCCCGAAAGGCCCTTCGGCGGACAATGGCCTTCTTGTTCGTGGACCTCCTTGCCGTGGTGCTGGCCGACCTCCGCTCCGGTCTGCACTGGCTGGGCCGAGGCCTGCTGCGCCTGCTGGCTCCGGTCCTGAGTGGCTTCGAGGCGGCCCTGGAAACGGTGAGGGGGCGTTATCCCGTTTGGCTCGAGTGGGTGCTCAACCACAAGGGAAGGGTACTGGCATCGACCGGTCTGCTGGTCGCCGGGGCCACGGTTGCTTCGTTCCGGCTGGGAGCCGAATTGATCCCGCCCCTGACCCAGGGAGAGTTCGCCTTCGAGATCCGCTTGCCGGAGGGCACGCCGCTGGCGCGGACCGACCGGCTCCTGAGGGAGGTTGAAGGGCAGGTGGCTGCATTCGAGGGAGTGGAAACGGTCTTCTCCAGCGCGGGGGGCAGCAACCGGAACCAGTTCGCCCGCCAGCTCGAGGAAGAGCACGTCGGCCAGCTTCACGTGGTCATGGAGGATCGTCGGGACAGGGAAGCCGAGTTCGAGGTCATCGAGCGCCTCCGCGGCAGGCTGAGCCAATACCCCGAGGTGACCTATGACTTTCGGCGGCCCACCCTGTTCAGCTTCACCACCCCGATCGAAGTGGAGATATTCGGCTACGACCTGGGCGAGCTGCAGGCGGCCGCCAGCCAGGTGGCCGCGCGCCTGGAGGGGATCGCCGGACTCAAGGACGTCAGGACAACGACCCGGCTGGGGAATCCGGAGATCCAGGTGCGTTTCGATCGGGAACGGCTGGCCCGCCTCAATCTGGACGAGAATTCCATTGCCGACATCCTGCGAAACAAGATTCGCGGGGACGTGGCTTCCCGCTACCGCGAAGAGGACAAGCAGATCGACATCCTGGTCCGGGCGGCCGAATCGGACCGTGACGCCATCCAGGATCTGAGGGAACTGGTCATCAACATGGGGACGCGGGCCTTTGCAGGCGCCGCCGGCCAAGCGAACTCGGCGGCGGCTTCGGGCGACGGCACCTCCGACGGGACCGGGTCCGGCGCGGAGGGGGCGGCCGGCCGGAACGCCGAGTCGGACTCCGAGGCCGCTGCCACCGTGGCCATTCGCTTGAACTCGGTGGCGGAAATCAATATCGGCAGAGGTCCCGGGGAAGTCAGGCGCATCGGTTCCCAGCGGGCGGCGGTGGTATCGGCCAACCTGAGCGGCTTGGATCTCAGCCGGGCCTCCCGGTCGATCCAGGCCGAGCTGCAGGACCTTGGCGGGCGGCTTCCTGCAACCGTCAGCCTGTCCTTGGCCGGACAGAACCGGGAGCTGGAGACCTCCTATCGGAGCCTGCTCATGGCCCTGGCCCTGGCCGTCTTTCTGGTCTACCTGGTGATGGCCTCCCAGTTCGAATCCTTCGTTCACCCTCTCATCATCATGTTCACGGTTCCTCTGGGCCTGGTCGGGGTGGTCCTGGCCCTGGTCGTGACGGGCACCGCGCTCAGCGTGGTGGTGATGCTGGGGTTGATCATCCTGTCGGGGATCATGGTCAACAACGCCATACTCCTGGTGGACTACACCAACAAGCTCCGCCGGGCCGGACGGGCCAGGCGCGCCGCCCTGCTGCGGGCCGGCCAGGTCAGGCTTCGGCCCATCCTGATGACCACATTGACCACCGTGCTGGGGCTGATCCCCATGGCCCTCGGTTGGGGCGAGGGAGCGGAAATTCGGGCCCCCATGGCCATCGCGGTGATGGGGGGACTGCTGGTCTCGGCGCTGCTGACGCTGTTCTTCATTCCGGCGGTCTACGAGCTGGTCGATCGAAGGAGCCTGCGCGGTGGCGCCGCTGCCGCCCTCGGCAACGGAACGGTCGTGACTGAAACGGAGTGAGAACACCGGGCGCCATTGCGTCCAAGCTGGATTGAGGAGAAAGAGAGTGGCCGAAAAAGTGCCTGAAGGGTTGAACCGCTCTTCCGGTGGCCCCTCCGGGTCGGGAATGAAGCTGGCGGACTTTTCCATTCGCTACCCGGTGACCATCTTCATGCTCTGCCTCTGCCTGCTGGTTCTGGGGGGCATTTCCCTCACCCGGATCCCGCTGGTCCTGACCCCCGACATCGACTTTCCGGGCGTCTTCGTGCATGTGCCCTACGCCAATGCCACTCCGGGCCAGGTACAGGAGTCGATTACCCGCCCCCTGGAGGAGGTGCTGGCAACCATCCCCGACGTTCAGCGGATGGTGTCCCAGTCTTCCGCCAACCAGGCCATGATCCAGATGTTTTTCGGTTGGGACAGCAACGTGGACTGGCTGCGGTCGGAGGTCCGGGACCGGGTGGAACAGGCTCGGTCCGAGCTTCCGGAAGACGTGGAACGGGTCCTGGTAAACAATTTCAGCACCACCGACTTTCCCATCATTCGGGGCCAGATCTCCTCCGGGCGCGACCTTCGCGGCTCCTTCGATTTCCTGGATGCCAGGATCCGAACGCCGCTGGAGCGCCTCCCGGGAGTGGCCGAAGCCGAAATCAGCGGAGCGGGACGCCAGGAGGTCAACATCTACCTCCGGCTGGACGACATCAAGCGCTATCGGGTCGACGTGGCGCAGATGTTCCAGCGCATGGACGGCGCCAACATCAACCTCTCCCTGGGTCGAATGCAGGACGGCGCCACCCGCTACGGGGCCATGGCCCGGGGTTCCCTGACCTCGCTGCAACAGATTGCCGACTTCCCGGTCAATCAACGGGGGCTGCGGCTGCAAGAGGTCGCCGACATCTATTACGGCAGTCGTCCCGTAAACTCCGGCAAGCACCTGAACGGGGAATCGGCGGTCGAGCTGCAGATCCGCAAGACTTCCGAGGCCAACACGGTGGAAACGGTCAACGGGGTCATGGCCGTACTGGATCAACTGCATCGGGATTCGGCCCTGGAAGGCATCGAGGTCCAGGTCTGGCACAATGCCGGCAGGGAGATTGTCCGGGCGCTTTCCGGGCTGCTGAATGCGGGCACGCTGGGCGCCCTGTTGGCCATGGGGGTCCTCTACCTGTTTCTGAGGCGGCTGGGAGCGACGCTGACCATCGGATTCGCCATTCCCTTTTCCATCGTGGCCACCATCGGATTCCTCTACCTCTTCGGCAGGACTCTCAATGTTCTTTCCATGATGGGGCTGATGTTGGCCGCGGGGATGCTGGTGGACAACGCCGTGGTGGTGCTGGAGTCCATCTATCAGTGGCTGGAGAAGGGCTACGATCGGGTGACGGCCGCCAGCCGCGGGACCCAGGCGGTCGCCATGGCGGTGCTGGCGGCCACCCTGACCTCCATCATCATCTTTGTGCCCCTGGTGTTCGGCACGACCAGCGCCTACTCGATCTGGTTGGCTGACGTGGGGGCCGCCATCATGATCGCCCTGCTGTGTTCCCTGATTATTTCGCTGACCCTCATTCCGCTGGGGGCTGCCAGGTTGTTCAAGGGCAGATCTTCCCGGAGTACCGGTCAGGCCTCCCGGGCCGCTTTCGCCAGTGGGGGCGGCGAACCATCCCCCCGGGGCGAGGATGGCCCGCCGCCGGGTTCCGGAAAGACCCGGCCGGGGTGGGGCGAGCTGGCGGTGGAACGCTACCTGCGCCTGATGAGCTGGCCCCTTCGGCACCGCTTTCTGGTGGGTCTGTGCATCGTGCCGCTGGCGGTTGGCGGTTCGACGATGGCTCTCATTCATTGGGTCCCCGACAGCTCGCCCGAGGCCCGGGACCTGCAGAACCTGGATATTCGCTACGACTTCACCGAAAACTACCACTACGCCAAGATCGAGAGAGACTTCCTGGGGCCCGTGGAAGACTTCCTGATGTCTCACCGGGAACCCTTCAAGATCAGGAACATCTCGAGCAGCTTCAGCAACAACAGCGCTTCCACCCAGGTCTATTTCGACAACGATAAGTTGACCCTGGAGGAGTTGATCGATATCCGCGGGGAGATCCGCGACCGGCTGCCGGTCATTCCTGGCGCGGAGATCGAGCTGGGGCGGCAGGCGGGGGCCGAGTCTCAGACCTTTATCAGTGTCAACATGTACGGAGACGACAACGTCCGGCTGCAGGAGTTGGCCAGGGAGGCCAGGCGCCGGCTGATGGACCGGGGGGACTTCAACGAAATCCGGGCCGGGAACGAACGCGCCCGCGAGGAAGTCCAGATTGTCCTGAAACGGGACCTGGCCCGACGCTACGGGGTTTCTCCCCAGTCAGTGGCCCGGTTGCTGGGCATCGTCATCCGCGGACGGGAGATCCGGGGCTACCGCACGCCCGAGGGAGAAGTCGAGATCTGGCTGTGGCTGCAGCCCGGGGACCGGGAAGATCTGGACGACCTGAAGTCGGTGGTGGTGGGGAACGGGCCGGAGGGGCAGGAGATCCTGCTCTCCCAGGTGGCCGAATTCCGTCGCATCGACACGCCCTCCGTCATTCGCCGGGAGAACCGCCAGACCTATACCGAGATCGGCGTGAGCTATTCCGGCGGCAAGAAGGAGGAGGGGAAGAAACTGATGAGCGAGGTGATGGACAGCCTCGACTACCCCGCCGGCTACGGATGGACCTACGGATTCTGGACGCAGCGGCAGGAGCAGGACAACATCGACTTCATGCTCAATCTGCTGCTGGCCTTCCTGATGGTCTATTTCGTGATGGCGTCCCTGTTCGAGTCGCTGGCCCACCCCTTCGCCATCATGTTTTCGCTTCCTTTTGCCCTGGTGGGGGTCACCTGGTTTCTCTTCCTGACCGGGACTCCCTTCAACATCATGTCCCAGATCGGCCTCATGGTGCTGTTGGGAATCGTGGTGAACAACGGCATCGTGCTCATCGCCCACATCAACAACCTCAGGCGCCAGGGGCTGCCGCGCTCCGAGGCGATCCGGACCGGGTGTCGAGAGCGGTTCCGCCCCATTCTGATGACGGCCGCCACCACCGTGGTGGGACTCATTCCCCTCGCGCTGGGCACCACCGGAATGTTCGAGCTTCGCTACTTCCCGCTGGCCCGCACCGTCATGGGAGGCCTGATCTCCTCCACCCTCCTCACCCTGGTGGTCCTGCCCGCCTACTACACCCTCTTCGACGACCTGGCCGCATGGCTCAAGCGCCTCTGGTGGCAGAGCACGCCGTCCCGTTCGTGAACGGGGAGGCGGCTCTTGGTCCGCCGCTTACGCGGCAAGGTCGGCGCAGAATTCACAGGCCGCGAATCCGACGCTGATGTGCACTCAGGGGACGCCGCGTCGGCCCCCCACCGGCTCGTCTGCGGGCGGAGCCCTTGTCTCTCCGGCTCCCCCTCAAGGGGGGAGTGATTCGCTTGGGAGGCCTTGCGTCCGGGGACGTAGCTCTTAATTCGCCGCTACGCGGCTATATTATGTCTATCGTAAAATACTTATAAAATGAGACTTAAGTTGACTATGTTCGCTTCAATCCCCTCATTATATCCCTCTAATTGAACAGGAATCCACTGGACCATTCAGGACGTTGGCGGACCGTCTTGCGATCGTTCGACCCTGGAGACTCTTTCTCCGGGACCGTCGAGCGGGGTGGCAAGCTACCCGCGCTCCCAATCGGAGATATCGGGTTGTGAGCATGCTCCAGACTTGCCCGTCTCGGCTTCTGGCCCATTTGTGGTCTGTTGTTCTTCGAGTGGGCTTTCTGGCCGAGGCAGGTGAGGGCCGGTCTTTGTCGGGGGGAGAATTACCAATGGGATGTAGTATCATGACATTCGCCCTCGTTTGGGTTGGATAAACTACGTCGACTCACCCAAACCATGAGTCTCGAACAGACTTTGCTAACTGTGGTCAAGCGCCTCCGGTCTGGTCACCTAAAAAACGAGGCCCAGGTTAAACAGGCAGTCATCCTGCCGATTCTACGCAAGTTAGGCTGGGACGATACCGATCCCGAAGAGTTTGAGCCTGAGTATTCGGCAGGCAACGGCTTAGTGGATTACGCACTGCTGGATCGCGGCAGTCCGCTCTACTTTATCGAAGCCAAACGAATAGGCGCCTTGGACGCGGGGGGAGAGGAGCAACTGTTTGGATATGCGTCCAACAGGGGGGTTCCACTACTAGTCCTGACGGACGGCGACCGCTGGGATTTTTACCTCAGCATGGCAGTTGGTGTACCGTCGGAGCGGCGGTTCTATCGACTGGAGTTGCAGCTTGAACACAAGATTCCAGAATACGTCGAGTTTTTTGACGAGCATCTTCGGAAGGATCGTGTCGTTTCGGGTGAGGCTAAACGCAACGCGGAGCAACGCCATGCGAGTAACATACAGCGGGAGAGAGCTCAGGTAGCGATTCCAGACGCATGACGTTCCCTTCTGAGGGAGCCTGATGAAATGCTACGTGATCTGCTTGCTGAAAAGGTGGAGAGTGAGTGCGGGACTAAACCGGAACTCGATGACGTCGAAATGTATTTGAGGAACCTCTCGAATTCCTCAGTGGGACCAAAATCCAAGCGCACACCGCCGATCCCCCAACCAAAACCGAAAACTCCGCCACTCATACCACCGCGGCCCCCAAGAAGCAGAATCGTTGGATTTGTCCTAATGGGTGAAGAAGTCTATCCCGGAACCGCCATAGGAACTTTAGCTGAGATATTGACAATGTTTGGACGTGAAGATCCGAACTTCATGGAGCGCTTCGCCACAAAAGCCGTCAGCAGGAATCGAAATTTGGTAGCCAGGAACCGCGCAGACCTTTACGAGAAGTCCCACTTATTAGACAGTCACTCCAAAGAACTGACGAACGGTTGGTGGTTAGGAAGCAACCTCAGCACGGCGCAAATTCGAGGACATATAAAGACGGCATGTGATGTTAGGGGTGTGGAATTTGGCAACCAGTTGAAACTGATCGAGGGCTAGGTTCTTCGCGGCCTTGACCAGTTCCTGTGCTAGCAGATCATCATCCAACAACGTCCCCTGTGCCGTTGTCCCGAGGAAGGAATGGAGGCGCTGGGGGCGCGAAGGGAGCCCGGAGGGCGACCGGAGCGGACCCAGCGGCCGGTGGTCGAGGCAAGGGTCACTGGTCGGCCCGTCGCAAGATGACAGTGGTGTTGGAACTGCTGCGGAGAGCGGAACTGGAGGCGACCAGCCGCAAGTACGGGGTAACGGCCGCCACACTGACCAGCTGGCGGGAAGCGTTTCTTGAGGGAGGCGAGTCGAGGTTGAAGATCCGAGTCACCGACGTGCTGGACGAGGAGCGCAAGACGCTGAAGTCGGGCTGTCCGTCTGGTCGGAGGCATATACAATCGCAAGGTCTATTGGTGACCTGACCGAACCACGGGCTTCTGAGGATGATGACACGTAACACTACTCCGTTTCTGCTCAATCTGTGCGATTTCGACGTGCATGAGCCAGGCATATCGAACGATGAGTTTTTGGACTCACTCGATGAAATCGGCGTGTGGTTGCGTGTTCTGGCTGCGCACGACTCGCTGAAGCGGTACTCCTCACCTGAAAGCACTCGTGCGGAACGTATGGCGGCACTCTCGAACATCTATCTGCAACTCGGAGCCCAATTAGAGGACCAGGCTGTCTCATTGATCGTGTTCTCCGTTTGGTCGAAGAACCGCGACCTTGTGTTGGCGGATCTCTTTTTCCGGACCTTCGTCACGCGCCCTCGAAAGTCCACGACCGGTTCCGAGATAGCGGCGGTCCATGACAAGCTGACGGGTGACCGTACAGAAAAAGTAAGGGTTGACCCTAGTGCCTTCTTCGGGGAGGTGGTTGAAATGGACGACGCGGCGATCGTCGAGTTCTTTCTCGGATACAAGTGGCGGTCCGTGCCAAGCGTGAAGCTGATCCCCAAGAAACACATTCAGGTTTGGATGAATCTCCCGGGAGAGTTCCGCAGGATTGCCAGTTCGTTCTACGACAAGAGACACGTTCCACGAATCACGGCCGCATACAACAAGCTCAAGCACGGACCTCAGCTTATACTGCAGAATCCGATCGACCGCGCGAGACGATTCGGCAGTTCTCCCAACCTCGAGGTGCAGTTAACGGGCTACCGTGCATTCGACAAGACGGGTATCCGCTTGCTCTTCGCGGGAGCCAAAACTCGACGCGAGCCAAGCGACAGTGGGGTGGGATCCGTCGCGCCATTCCTCATTGATGACGAAGGGGCTGTAAGGAAGCTCGTATTCGAAACTATGGTTTATCAGGCGACGCTGTTTAGTACGCTGGTCAGGATGCAACTCGCTCTTTACCGGAGGAGGCGTTTCGAGATAGGCAATTTTGATGAAGGGGTATCGCGGCTCATGGAGGAGGCGCAACGGCGCTTATCGCACACAAACGCATAGTATGGCTCGGCTATTTACGCGTGGCCATTGCTGCGACGGGCAAGTGCGTTGAACACCTGATCGTCTCGGAATGGACCGTTTTTGTGTCGGGCCCGCAATCGCTGGTCACGCCCTTTAGCGACATGCCGCCGACAGAGGATGGATAGCAGTACTATCTCACCGCTGCGGCAGCGCTGGATTCACACGACCTCGGGCTTCCACCCGGGGCTACACGAGGCCGCAGCTACGCTGCTCTATGAAGGATGGCCTGAAAGCGACAGTGTCTCAGGCAACCCACGCCAACCGCCGCATACGCGGCTCTCCCTTAACCGGAACTTCACGAGCAAAACAAGCGTAATTGAATGTAAAAGAGGAGCTTACGTAGGATCAACCTGTCTTGTTTATGGCAACACCTTTCTTGGGGTCGATTTTGAGCATTCGGAACACCTTGGCCTGTAGTGATGTC
>JAJECY010000283.1 GCA_022821775.1 Acidobacteriota bacterium | reverse complement strand
TGGCGCCTGGGAGGCAGAGGATCCAGTCCGACGCGCTGGGCTATCTCGCCGACCTCGGCATCCCCATCCCGGTCTCCGGGAACCGCACCGGGACCCTGAGGGTAGGGGTTTCAGGGTCTTCGGGAGTGAGTGTGGTGACGCGGACGACCACGGCCGTACCCGAAGGCCGCGCCGGACTGGCCTATCCCGGCATTGGCGAGGACGAGGGATTCCAGCAAGCGGTCTACCTGTGCGGGCTGCGGGAAAACAGCCAGGACCGGTCGAATGTGGCCGTTCAGAACATGGGGGCCGAGGGTTCGATCACCTTGAGAACCACGGTGTATTCCGGAAGTCCGACCGACCCGAAGGGCGAAATGCTGGCGGACAAGGAGTTGGGACCGGGAGAGTTCCATCAGTTCAATGCAGTGATGGCTGGGAAGGGCGATCCCATGCACGGCGGCTACATCAAGGTGGAGAAGGTCGCAGGCAGGGCGCCCTTCTACGCCTACGGGGTGATCAACGACAATTTCAACTCGGACGGCTCGTTCGTCTTTCCCGTGACTGAAGACTCGCTGGTGGGCCGGGGCGGACAGACGCTGCCGGTCATCATCGAAACGGGATCCTTCCAAAGCGAGCTGACGGTGACGAACTTTTCTTCCTCGGAAAAGGAGTTGACCGTCAGCTTCGTGGCTGATGCCGTCGACACCACAGACGACACCGCCACCTTCAGCCTGCGGCTTGAGGCCGGCGAGCAACACATCCTGTCCAACTTGGTTAGCTGGCTGCGCCGGCAGGAAGTGGCGGGCATCGGTGCGGCCGGCCCGGCTTTTGTGGGGGCCCTGTTCGCCACCCCGGTCGAGGGGGACATGAGCGGGATCGTGATGGGAGCAAGGACGGGGGCTCCGGACGGAAGAGGGGGCCAATACAGCCTCTTCTATAACGGGGTGCCCTACGGTTCGGCTTCGATAGACAGCGCCTGGGTCTACGGGCTGCAACAGAATGAGGAGAACCGCGGCAACCTGGCCCTGGTCAACACGGGTGAGATCGACGACAGCTCGAGCACCTTCGAGATCACCATCTACGACGGCAGCGGAAACACGGAGGCGAGGACGCGGAGCGTGACCGTGGGGGCCCGGCGCTGGACGCAGATCAACGGGATCCTGGGGGACATCAGTCAAGGCTACGTGCAGGTGAGGAAGACCTCGGGCAACAACCCGTTTATCACCTACGGCGTCGTCAATGATGGCGGCCGGCCCGAGGAGCGCAGTGGGGACGGCGCCTTCCTGCCGGCTCAACCGTAGAGGGGCCGGGCAACGGAGCAACAGTCCTTGAGGATCTCGGCAGCGACGGTGGGGCGCAGGCCTCGGCTGGCCCCGGCCGAGGCCTGCGCCAGAAGCCGCTGGAGCTGAATTCCGATAAAACATTCATTGATGGATGGAGCCGGCCGGAAAGCGGCGCTCCAGGCCGAGATCGAGGCCCAGAAGAAGACCATCGAGAGACTGAAGGACAGGACTTGGGGCGTGGCCCTGCACGAGGACGACTGGGGATGCCCCATCAATAAAGAATCCTGTATATCCTGTCCATCCATGTTAATTATGCAGTTAAATCGGGGGTTGTTTCCGACAATCCTCGGGACCCTGTATCTTCCCACCGACCGCCTCCATGCTCGTCGGTCCGAGGCCCGGCCACCGGGCAAAAATGTTGAAACCGGCCGGCGGAGGCAATCGTTTCTAGGGTTGACCTTGTGGCGGCGAAGCATCCTGGAAAGGTAAGGATTCATGACACTGAAACGTAATCTGGTTCTCCCCATCGTCGGGCTGGTGGTCCTGCTGGCGGTGGTCTATCTGGTCTGGGGTGGCGGGAACGGCGACCCGGCCGAGAAGTATTTGAAAGTGGAGGTGGAGCGCGGGGACGTCCGCAGGACCGTCACCTCGACCGGGACCCTGCAGGCAGTCGTCACCGTGCAGGTGGGCAGCCAGGTCTCCGGGCGGATCCAGGAACTGCATGCCGATTTCAACAGCGTGGTCAAGAAAGGACAGAGGTTGGCCGTCATCGATCCGGCCAACTTCGAAGCCCAGCGGGACCGCGCTGCCGCCTCGCTGGCGACTTCCGAGGCCGCGGTCAAGAACGCGGAGGCCAACCTGATCAATCGCAAGGCCGAGATGCAGAGCGCCGAGGCCAATCTTCAGGTGTCGCGAGTGGACCACCAGGAAGCCGGCCGGCAGTTGCGACGAGCCAAGGGACTGTTCGAGGACGGCCTCATCCCCGAACGGGACCTGGAGACGGCCCAGGCCGGCCATGACCAATCCGCCGCACGCCTGCTGCAGGCCGAAGCCCAGATCAGTCAGATCAAGGCCTCCATTCGATCAGCCGATGCACAGAGGGAACAGGCACTGGCCAATGTCAAACAGGCAACGGCCGAACTGAAGATGGCCCAGGTCAACCTCTATTACACCAACATCACCTCTCCCATCGACGGCGTGGTGATCGAAAGAAGCGTGGATATCGGGCAGACCGTAGCGGCCAGCTTTCAGGCCCCCATACTGTTCCTGATCGCCAACGATCTGGCCAAAATGCAGGTCATCGCTCAAATCGACGAGGCCGACATCGGAGCCATTTCCGAGCAGGCCGAGGTCGATTTCACGGTCGACGCTTTCCCCGGGCAGAACTTCCAGGGGAAGATCTCCGAAATCCGCCTCAGTTCCAAGCTTCCGGGTTCCGGCACCGAGGCCCAGCAGGCGGCCGGGTCCACCAATGTGGTCGTATACAACGTCATGATCGACGTGGACAACCCCCAGTTGAAGCTGCGGCCGGCCATGACCGCCACCGTCACCTTCACCGTGGCCAGCGCCGAGGATGTCCTGAAGGTGGCCAACGTGGCTCTGCGCTACCAGCCGTCCGACAAGACTCCCGAGGAGGTTCGGGCCATGCTAGGCGACGGCCGGCCCGGGTCGGGGGCCGGTGCGCCGGCGGGCGGCCAGCCCGGAGGCCGTGACGATCAGGCAGGGTCCGGCGGTCGGCCCGGCATGGACCCGGAGCGGATGCGAGCCATGAGGGCCCGGATGGCGCAGGGGGGCGGCGGCCGCGGCTTTGGCGGGCGAGGCATGGATCCGGAGCGGATGCGGGCCATGAGGGCTCGCATGGCCCAGGGAGGCGGAGGTGGACCCTTCGGAGGGGGCGGTGCCGGCATGCGTCGGGGAGGACCGGCCGGCGACGGCGCCAGGACGGTTATCGCACCCGCCATTCAGACCCAGTACGGCATCAACCCCGGCTTGAAGATCCGGTTCCCTCAGGCCGAGAAAGCGCGATCCCGCCGCGGGATGTTGTGGGTCCTCGATTCGGAGGGTCAACCCGAACCGCGCCGGGTCCGCTTCGGGATTACCGACGGCCGGGACACGGCGGTTCTCGAGGGAAATCTGGAGGCAGGGGAAGAGGTCGTCACCGGTGAGATGGAGACGCGGGCTAGAGCCGGCAGTACCTCCTCCCCCTTCGGAGGGCTGTTCGGGAGCCGGAGACGACAACCACAACGAAGTCAGCAAAGTCGACGCGGCGGAGGCCGTTAGCCCATGCAACACCTCGTCAACTCCCTGGCCGAAAAAACGCCTTCGGCGGACCGGAACGGGGCAGCCGTCATCGCCCTGCAGGAGGTCTGGAAGATTTACGACACCGGAGAGATCCGGGTCGAGGCCCTACGGGGGGTTACCCTGGAGATTGCCCGCGGGGAGTTCGTGGCCATCATGGGGGCCTCGGGATCGGGCAAGTCGACCATGCTGAACATCCTGGGTTGCCTGGACCGTCCCACGCGCGGCGTCTACCGCCTGGACGGCGTGGACGTCTCCACCTTCTCCCCCTCCCAGAGAGCCGACATTCGCAACCGGAACATCGGTTTCATCTTTCAGACCTTCAACCTGCTGAGCCGGACCTCGGTCTGGGAGAACGTGGAAGCCCCCATGCTCTATTCCGGGACATCCAAGGCAGACCGGGCCGCTCGCATCGAAGAAGCCCTGGAGGTGGTCGGAATACCCGAGAAAGCCAAGGCGCTTCCCAACCAGCTCTCGGGAGGACAGCAGCAGCGAGTGGCCGCGGCCCGGGCCCTGGTCAACCGCCCGGCCATCCTGCTGGCCGACGAACCCACGGGCAACCTGGACTCGGCCACCTCCGAAGAGATCATGGCCTTTCTCCAACGCTTGAACTCGGAACAAGGAATCACCCTGGTCATGGTGACCCATGAGCAGGAAGTCGCCGACTACGCATCACGCCAGATCTACATGAGAGACGGTCAGATCCTGAGAGATGAGAAGACCTGACCACGCCCTGACAAGAATGTCGACCCGGGTCTTGATCAACCTGGATATCGGAGCATTGACATGAACTATTGGATGATCCTGAAGATTTCCCTGAAGGCCCTGAACCGCAACAAGGTTCGTTCGGCCCTGACCATGCTGGGAATCATCATCGGCGTGTCGGCGGTCATCGCGATGGTGAGTCTGGGCGAGGGCGCGCGGCGGCAGATTCAGGAAGAAATCGCCAGCCTGGGAGACAGCACAGTCTGGGTGAGGGCGGGCAGCCGTCGATCCTGGGGCGTTCGCAGTGCCTCGGGAACCATGAATACCCTGAAAGCCGCGGATTTCGACGCCATGTTGAACGAATGCCCCGCGGTCAAGGCGGTCAGTCCCAGCGCCAGGTCGATGGCCCAGGTGGTGTTTGGAAACCAGAATTGGAATACCCGAATCGAGGGATACAACGAACTGTATCCGGACATGCGGAATTGGACCATTGCGCAAGGCAGTTTCTTTGACGATTCCCAGGTCAAGGCGGCCTCCCGGGTGGCCGTGCTGGGCAACACCGTCTGGCAGGAGCTCTTTGCCGGCAGCGACCCCGTCGGGCAAACCATTCGAGTCAAGAATCTCTCCTTTCAAGTCATCGGAACGTTCAAGGCAAAAGGATACAACTCCTGGGGCCGCGACCAGGACGACGTCATCATCGTTCCCTACACCACCGTCCAAAAGAAGTTTCTGGGGGGAGCGCTCCACGTGGAGTCGGGCCTGGTACAGGCAGTCAATTCCCGGGCCACCTATGCGGCCGAAGAGCAGATTCGGGCCCTGCTGCGCCAGCGGCACCGCCTGGGTCCCTTTCAGGACGACGACTTCATGATCCGCAATCTCAGCGAGATTGGAGAGGCAGCGGAAGCGACCAACCGGATGATGGGGGGATTGCTGGCGGTCATCGCCTCCGTGTCCCTGTTGGTGGGAGGCATCGGGATCATGAACATCATGCTGGTGGCGGTCTCGGAGCGCACCCGGGAGATCGGCATCCGCATGGCCATCGGGGCACGACCCAGCCATGTCCGCATCCAGTTCCTCTCGGAATCGATCGGCCTCTGCCTCCTGGGCGGCATCCTGGGCCTGCTGCTGGGAGTGGCGGTTTCCATCGGCATCCCTCTATGGCTGGGCTGGCCCACCGTGATCTCGATCAATTCGGTCGTCATTTCGATCCTTTTCTCGGCCGCCATCGGAATCTTTTTCGGCTACTATCCCGCCCACAAGGCGGCAGCCCTGGATCCCATCGAAGCGCTACGCTACGAGTAGTTTCAGCACACCGGCCGGAGGCGGATGAACGCACGCGTCCCCACCTCCGGATATCCCGGGCCTGTTCGTTCCCCCAACTCGGCGGATATTTTTTCTGGCGGGCTACAGATCTTCGAAAAAGCGGTGGTCGGTAACGTAGGAAAACCCGTCGGAGATTTCCCGTATGTAGAGTTCGGCCCTGAGCACCTGGATGCATCCCTCGACCAGGACCCGGTCCAGGGGCCACTGGTTGTCCTTGGCTATCTGGTTGGCTTTGTCCAAGGCAAGCTGGGTCAATTTGAAATGCCCCGTGCAGGTGGCCCGTCCATTGTGGACCTTCCCCGCAAACTTGTGAAACTTCCCATCGACCTCTACCCAGTTCTCCATGGACAGGGTGTAGCGCTTCTCCAGAAATTGAAATTCCTTTTTCATCGGTACCTCGGGCAGCTACCGTGCCCCGAAATCAGTGGCTTACCGATGAAGTGTAGCCCAGATTGCCCGCCCGGCAAATTCCTTTTTCCCAATGATATAATTCGACCGCCGAAGGAGTAACCCTCATGGAATCCGTCCTGCACTACATCCACCGGAACCGGGATCGCTACATAGCGGAGCTGAAGGAATTTCTAACCATTCCCAGCATCAGCAACAACGCCGAGAACCGCGCCGACATGGAGCGTTGCGCCGCATTCCTCAAAGACCAGCTCGAAAGCATCGGAATGCAGAAGGCGGCCGTGTTTCCAACCGAAGGCCATCCCGTCGTTTACGGGGAATGGCTGGGGGCGCCCGGGAGTCCCACCGTGCTCTTCTATGGGCACTACGACGTCCAGCCGGTCGATCCCCTGGAACTGTGGATCTCGGGACCGTTCGAGCCGACCATCCGGGACGGTGAGCTCTATGCCCGGGGAGCCGTCGACGACAAGGGCCAGGTGTGGATGAATTTGAAGGCGGCCGAGGCTTACCTGAAGGCTCAAGGGACCCTGCCGGTCAACCTCAAGCTCCTGATCGAGGGAGAGGAGGAAGTCGGCAGCGCCCACCTGGACACCTTCATCCAGAGCCACCAGGACCTGCTGCGAGCGGACGTCGCCCTCATTTCAGACACGCCCCTGTTCGATCGGGGAATTCCTTCCATCTGCTACGGGCTGAGGGGATTGGCCTACTTTCAACTGGACTTGAAGGGGTCGAGCCAGGACTTGCACTCCGGATCCTTTGGCGGGACGGTGATCAATCCCAACTTCGCGCTGGCGCACCTCATCAGCTCCCTCAAGGATTCCGAGGGGCGCATCCTGATCCCCGGCTTTTACGACGACGTCGCTCCCATGAGCGATCGGGAAAAAGAGGAGCTTTCCCGACTGCCCTTCGACCAGGAGCGATTTCGGCGGGAGGTGGGCGCACCCGAACTCTTCGGTGAAAAGGGATACGGCACACTGGAAACAGTCTGGTCCAGACCCACGCTGGAGGTCAACGGCTTGTGCGGAGGCTTCACCGGCGAGGGAGCCAAGACCGTGATCCCGGCCACCGCCATGGCAAAAATAAGCATGCGGCTGGTTCCCAATCAGGATCCGGATCGGATAGCCCGCCTCTTCGAACAACACTTGAAAGCGGTCACTCCCAGCTCGGTGGATCTCACGCTCACCCGCATGCACGGCGGGAACCCCTGGCTGGCTTCCATCGACCATCCAGCCATCCGGGCGGCCTCCCGAGCCTTCGAGAAAGGCTTCGGCGCGAAGCCGGTCTTCGTGCGGGAAGGGGGATCGATTCCGGTGGTGACCACCCTGGCCGAGACTCTGGGCCTGTCCACGGTGCTGATGGGAGTCGGGCTGCCCGATGAGAATGCCCACGCCCCTAACGAAAGACTGGACCTGGGCAACTATCAAACCGGCATCGTGAGCATTGCCCACTTCTTCGATCAGTTCTCAAGAAGCTGAATCCGTCGACGAGCCCTGGGCCCGACTGGGGCGATCCAGGACCGGGGTTCGACCGAGTGGCTGTGCCTGCGACTTCACCTCCAGGCGCAGCCTCTCCAGGATCTGGCTCATCCTGGAACCATCCACCACTTTCTCTCCCGCTTCCGTCTGGACGTAAAACACGTCAAAGGCGTAGTCCCGCTCGGTGGCCAGTTTGGCCGAAACGATATTGAGCCCCAGTTCGGCCAGAATTCCGGCAATCCGGTAACTCAAACCCCAGCTATCCTGGGCCTGCACTTCAATCACGCTGCTATGGGCGGAGATGTCATTGTCGATTCTCACCCGGGGAGCCACGGCAACGGCCGCGGCGCCCGGCTCGGTACGAACCTCATAGCGCTGGCCCCGCAGCAGGTCCTCCAGACGGGTCTTCCCCAGGATGATTTCGGCAAGCACCTGGTCCACCCGGCGCCGTCCCGCCTCATCGATCAGCAGATGGCTGCCCAGATCGCTCACGTGGAAGGTATCGATCACGATGCCATCCTCGCGAGTATTGAGTTGGGCGCTTAACAGCCGGATGCCCAAGGCCGTCAAGGTCCCGGTGATCTGGGCAAAACGCCCGGGCAGATCGCGGGTGGAGAGGTGGAGCTCGTGGTAACCGCCATCCGGGTTGGCAACCCATTCACTGGCCAAGGGCTGCTCCTTCAGATTCTCACAGAGACGAACGTGGGCCACGATTTGGGGAAGGGGCGTGTAGAGGGCATATTTCTCGGGAAGGAAAGAGAAATGGTTCAGCACCGAGTCCACCGGCAGTTCCCCGGCCAACTGCTCCAGAACGCCGCGCTGAATCTCGGCCACCCGGGCGTGTTCGGCCCCGCTCAGTTCCCGGCCGAACATGAGACGGTCCATGACCCTGAAATACAAGGACCACAACAGGAATCGGTTTCTTTCCGACCAGGCGGTCTCATCCACCGAGGTCAAGTCCGCAAAGGTATGCAGCAACAGCATGTTCAGATTGTCGGTGGTCTCCACCACCGAGCTGATCTCCTGGACAATCTGGGGATCGTCGAAGTCTCTCCGTTGCGATACGTGGGCGAGCAAGGTTTGCTCTGTCACCAGCATCAGAACCTCGTCCCGATCCTCCGGCGACGCATTGAGGCGCTGCAAGGCTCGAACCGCCATGGGCTGGCCATTGCCGGACAGTCGATCCGGCCCGTTGGAGCCGGTCTCATGCAACAGCAGACCCAGGTAGAGGATCGAAGGGTCCTCCACCTGTTCCAGCAAGGCTCGATAATCCCTCAGGCCCGGGTCGGTCGAATTGGCCACCTGATCCAGGCGATCGACAGCCCGCAACGTGTGCTCATCGATCGAATACCTGCGGCCTCGGGCAATGCCGGGGAGGCAGTCCAGGCGACCGAACTCCGGCAGGTAACGGCCAAGGAATCCAAGGTCGCGCATCCGCCTCAGCGTCGGTCCCACCCTTCCCTTGTTCTTGAGGATCACCCGAAAGTCGGCGTGCATGGCGGGAACCCGCCAATAGCGATCCGGCCACCGGTGCAGTTGCGCCTGCAGCCGAGAAACCATCGGGAGCTGGACAATCTCGGGCTCCATCTGACTCAGGCGGAAAATCTTCATCCAGCGTTGGGGCGTCTCCTCTTCACTTCCCTGTTCCGGTTGAGAAACCAACCTGAGGTATTGAGACTTGAAGGGTTCGTTTCCTTTCAGAAAGGCCGCCTTGTTGCGCTCCAGGTAACCCTCGAAGAGGGCCATCAGTTTCCTTTTTCGCCTCAGAATGTCTCTCACCAGCAATTCCAGCGCCGGAAGCTGACGAGAATCGTGAAATCCCAGGAATCGGGCCGTTTGAACTCCGGCCTCGCCCAACAGGTCCGACTCGGGTGCCCCCGCCAGGAAGTGCAGATGGGTTTGAATCTGCAGCAGGCGCTCCCGAACCGCCAGAAGTTGGGTCCACTCCCTGGGCGTAGTGCCTCCCTTTCCCAGGATCCGGACGGGGTCGCCGGTTCCGGCAAGCAGCCTCAAGGCCTGCAACAGCGCCCGGCAGCACCACAACCCGCCCGGCCCCTGTTCCAGACCGGCCGTCAGGGCATAAACACTCGACTCTCCGCCATCCAGCATCTGCCGGTAGTGGTCCTCGAGGTCACAGAGAAAGACGACCGGCCGCTTGACCAGAGTCGACCGGAGCCGCTGCTGCAAATCGGACCCCACTGACCTTGCACCACCCAACCATCGAGAGGAGAGCAGCTCCAGGCAGAAGCCCATATCCGTCTGAGATCGGCTCAGGCACTCCCGGGAACTGAGCTGAACGACTTCGCCGTGAATTCCCATCGCCGCCATGCGGGATCGAGCGGCCTCCAGAAACTGGCTTGCTTCTCCATCTCCAATCGACCCGGTCAACAACAACCGGAGCGGAGAAAAGGGAGTCAGTTCCAGACTGCCGTAAGCGCCCAGAGCCAGCCAACAGTGTTTCCGGTTCCGGGCGGTGCCGCCGGGAGGCGCGAGTCGGCTCGGCTTCAGCAGGGACTGCAGGCTCAGATCGACCAAACGGCAGTGGTCGGCTGCCAGATCCAGCGCCGGCCTTCCGTTGAAGTGTCGCCATCGCAACTGCGCCATTCCCCGCCGGTAGGAGCGGTCCGGTTGGGTCGGCAACCATTCGCTGCCCGGCTTGTCCGGTTTCGGCAGATTCATCCAGGCTCCTGAAACGCCGGAATTGGATCTCTCCAGCTTGGCCAATGAGCAAAAATATTAACATCGATGCACAGGATTAACAGGATTAACAGGATGGGAGAGTGCTGCACCAGAGGCTGACTCCGGCGATTATCGCGGGCGGATTTGCAGATATCCAGGACTTCAAACCAGCCGTCTCCAGAAAAAATCCTGTGCATCCTGTACATCCTGTGCATCGATGTTAATCAAAAATATACCCGTGCTTGACTATGGGCCGGTTTCCATCCACCAAGCGCAAGCGTTTGTTTCAGATTGTTCCAGGCAAGCTCTTTTTCCCGGGGAGCCCGTTTTGACCGGCTCAGGGCCGTTCTGTATAATTCCCCACTTTCCGTCTCACCCCTTCCTGCAATCCGGACCCCTCTCCTGACCACCGATGAACATCACCATCAGACCCTCAAGCCGCATCCGGGGCCGAGTGGAGCTTCCCGGCGACAAGTCGATCTCCCACCGGCTGGCCATGCTGGGAGCCATTGCCAATGGGGAAACGGTCATCCGGGGATTTTCCGGCAGCGCCGACTGCGCCGGCACTTTGAGTTGCCTCCGGCAACTCGGGGTCGGCATTGAATCGCCGGGGCCTGGCCATGTGGTGATCTCGGGACGCGGGCTTCGCGGCCTGGAGGCTTCCGAACACGCCTTGGACGCCGGAAATTCCGGATCGACCCTTCGAATGCTGTCAGGCATATTGGCCGGTCAGCACTTCTCGACAACCATTTCAGGAGACCCCTCGCTGAGGCGGCGTCCCATGCGGCGCATCATCGATCCCCTGTCCCGAATGGGGGCCGAAATCCGGGCAGGCCCGGACAACACGCCTCCCCTCTCCATCAGGGGCGGCGATCTCCAGGCCATCGATTACCCCATGCCCGTGGCCAGCGCCCAGGTGAAATCGGCCATCCTGCTGGCGGGACTGTACGCCTCGGGAACGACCCGCGTGGTCGAACCTCTCGCCAGCCGCGATCATACCGAGATAGCCCTTCGACAATTCGGCGTCGAACTGCAGGTATCCGGGAGGGAATTGCTGATTCAAGGGGGGCAGCAGCCCCGGGCGCAGGCGGCTGCCGTTCCCGGAGACCTCTCCTCGGCTGCCTTCCTCATCGCAGCCACTCTCCTGCTGCCGAACTCGGAAACACTCTTCCCGGGGGTGGGGTTGAACCCGAGGCGCCGGGCCATGGTGGACGTTCTGATCGAGATGGGCGCCTCCATCGACGTCATCGATGACTATCCGCTTCACGGGGAAAGAGTCGGCGACCTCCGAGTCCGCTCCTCCAATCTGCGCGGCGGGCACCTGTCCGGAGCGCTGATCCCGCAGTTGATCGACGAGATTCCCGTTCTGGCCGTGCTGGCGCCTTGCACCCAAGAGGGCATTCACATCCGGGACGCCGCGGAGCTGCGGGTCAAGGAGAGCAATCGCATTCAAAGCATCGTGGAGAACCTGCGGGCGATGGGGGTGGCGGTAGAGGAATACCCGGACGGGATGTCGATTCCCGGCCGCCAATCGTTGCGGGGAGGCCTGGTTGACCCTCATGGCGACCATCGCATCGCCATGGCGTTCTCCATCGCCGGCCTGGTGGCCGACCAACCCACGGTGATTGGGAATGCCGACTGCGTGTCCGTCTCCTTCCCCGGGTTTTACGACCTGCTGGCCCGATTGACCCAAGCCTGACAATCACCCCCCGTCGAGTAGCACCGGTCAGCAAAATCAGCAAAATTCACCCCTTGACATATAGACATGTGTCTGTTAAATATTCTCTTTTTATTCCCTTTTAAGGCTGTCGTCGAAGCAGGAGGGCGGCCCAACCAGCCCCGGGAGAATACATGCCAGCCTCGCAGGCCAGTATCTCAGGGGACTTCCGATCCCGACTCAAGGGAGCGGCGGCGGAACCCCGAGGGGAAACACCGCTCTGGTCGCGAATTCAATTGGCCGGACGCCTGTGCGAGCTTTCCTCCAGTCCCGGGTCCACCCTGCTGACGGCTGCCTTCCGCCTGGTACTGGACGCACAGATGGAGGGTGAGCCGGTGGCCTGGATTGCAGCCACGCCGGACACCTTCTTTCCCCCGGATGCCGCTGACAACGGTGTGGATCTGAATGCCCTGGTGGTGGTTCGCGTCCCTGGCGCCCAGGCGGCGGCTCGCTCGGCGGACCGGCTTCTGAGGTCGGGGGCCTTCGGCCTGATCGTGATGGATCTGAACTCCAATCCCACCATTTCCATCCCGCTGCAGGCACGCCTGGTCCAACAGGCGCGCGCCCACGACACCGCCGTTCTCTGCCTGACTTCCAAAGCCGGGAACGCTCCTTCTCTGGGATCGCTGGTCTCTCTGAGAGGGCAAACCTCCTGCCGGCGCCTGGAAGCCGACCGCTTCCAGGTCGACATCGAAGTCCTGAAGGACAGACGCCATGGACCGGGTTGGCGCCACACCGAGATCTGCCGTGGACCGGACGGCCTGCATTAACATCCGGGCGCTGCCGCTGCAACTGCTGTTGAGGAGACACCCGGAGTGGAAGCAGCGGCCGGTGGCCGTGGTAGAGCAAGAGAAACCTTACAGTCCCCTCCTGTGGGTGAACGCCCCGGCCGGTCAGGCCGGCATCCGGTCGGGGATGCGCTATGCCTCCGCCCTTTCGCTGGATCGGGACTTGTGTGCCGGGACGGTTTCAGAGCGGGAAATCCGGGAAGCCGTCCGGCAGGTCCATCAACTGCTGGACCGCTTCAGTCCCCGGGTTGAGCCCTGCGAGAAAGAACCCGGAGTTTTCTGGGCCGACGCCGGCGGGCTCGACAAGCTCTACGGATCTCTCGAGGCCTGGGCGCGGCAAATCGACTTTCACCTTTCCCGCCTGGAGTTTCCGGCCAGCATCGTCATCGGCTTCAGTCGTTTCGGCAGCTATGCCCTGGCCAAGGCGGCCAGGCTGGTGGCCGTGCTTCCCTCTCTTGAAGTGGAGCAGGCCCAAAGCCGCCGGGTGAGCCTGCTGCATCTGCAACTCGATCCCAGGTTGCGCGATCGGCTGGAGAAGTTGGCGGTTCACACCCTGGGAGACCTGCTGGGACTTCCCGAAGCCGGCATCCAAAGCCACCTTGGCGAGCAGGCCTGGAACCTCTACCGTCTTGCCTCGGGAGAGCTGTCGCTGCCGCTCCAGCCCCGAAGCATCCCCGAGCCTCTCCGCGCCTGCATGGACCTGAACGAGCCCGACCCCAATGCCCAGAGACTGCTTTTCCGGATCAAGCAGTTGCTGGACCCCCTGTTGAGGGCGGCAGCGGAAAGATACCAGGCGGCGGCAGCCCTCCGGTTGCAGCTTCGGCTGGAGAACGGAACCTGTCACCGCCACCGCATCCAGCCGGCCCGGCCGACCCTGGAAGTCCCGGTCCTGCTGGACCTGGTCCGGTTGCGCCTGGAGAGGGTCTCCTTGTGCGCTCCTCCGCTGGAACTGTCCCTGGAGGTGGAAGCGGTCTGCGCCTCCGTCGAGAGGCGGAATCTGCTGCTGCAGGCCCCCCGCCGCAACAACGAAGCGGCCCTGCGCGCCCTGGCCCGGGTTCGGGCCGAGTTCGGCCCCGATTCGGTGCTTTCGGCCCGGCTCAAACCGGCACATCTGCCGGAAGCCCGTTGGGAGTGGCAACCCTTCCAGAAGCTCCCTCCGGCCATCCTCCGGCCGGTCCCCATCCGCCCGCTGGTGCGGCGCACCCATGTCCGGCCCAAACCTCTCGACTGGAAGAAACCGCCGGATACCCGGCCTCTGCTCGGATATCTGATCAGTGGAGGATGGTGGAATCGAGAAATTCGAAGAGACTATCGGTTCGTCAACACCAAGCGGGGAGAGATCCTGTGGGCCTATTACGATCCGCAAGAACGTCGCTGGTACTCCCAGGGCCGCGTGGAGTGAACGCGAACCATGACCGGACCGCCCCAACCCTACGTTCCCCTCTGGTGCAAGAGCAACTACTCCTTTCTGGAAGGGGCCAGCCATCCCGAGGAGCTGGTCGATGCCTGCCGGCAGAACGGCATTCCGGCCCTGGCCCTGACCGACCGCCACGGGGTGTACGGGGTGGTCAGGGCTCATGTCCGCGCCCGCCGGCAGGGCATCCACCTGATCGCGGGGTCGCAGATCAGCCTGCGGGAGGGGGCCGAGATCCTGCTGCTGGCCCGGAACGAGGAAGGTTACCGCAACCTGTGCCGGCTGCTGACCGACGGGCATCTGCGTTCCTCCAAGGGAAAGTGCCGGCTGGACGCGCAGGCGGTGTGTGGCTGCAGCCGCGGTCTGATTGCCCTGTGGACCGGCTCCCCCGTCCCCAAGGCTTCTCCGGAAGCCGCCTCCGAATCCCTGCTGGAGCAGTTCGAAGCGGCATTCGAAGACTGTCTCTACCTGCTGCTGGCCCGGCACCGCCAAGCGGAGGAAGCCTCGCGGGAAAGGCAACTGCGAAGGCTGGCGGAGCGGTTCAAGCTCCCTACCGTAGCTGCCGTGGAGATCCTCTACCACTCCCCCGAACGACGCCGACTGCAGGACGTTCTGACCTGTATCCGGGAAGGAGCGACCCTGGCCACGGCCGGCCGGCTCATCCGGCCCAACGACCAGCACGCTCTGAAGAGCCCCGAGGAGCTGGCGCGTCTCTTCAGCGATGATCCGGAGTCGGTCCGGCGGACCCGCGAGGTGGCCGGCCGCTGTTCCTTTTCGCTGCAGGAGCTGCGTTACCGCTATCCCCTGGAGCCCCTGCCGGAAGGAAAGACCTCCAGCCAGCACCTGCGCGACCGGACCTTCGAGGGAGCCGCCCGCCGCCTGGGCAAGAAGTTCCACGGCCTGATTCCACAATTGCGGAAGGAGCTCGATCTCATCCGGGAGCTGGAGTACGAAGGCTACTTCCTGACCATGCACGAGATCGTCGAGTACTGCCGCCGTCAGAACATCCTCTGCCAGGGGCGAGGGTCGGCCGCCAACTCGGCGGTCTGCTTTGCCCTGGGGATCACCAGCGTGGACCCGACCCAGGTGGGCCTGCTCTTCGAGCGTTTTCTCTCCAGGGAGAGAGACGAGCCGCCGGATATCGACCTGGACATCGAGCACGACCGCCGGGAAGAGGTGATCCAGCATGTGTACGAAACCTATGGGCGCGACCGTGCCGCCATGGTGGCCAACGTGGTCCGTTACCGGCATCGGTCCGCCATCCGGGAAGTGGGCAAGGTGCTGGGGGTTGCGGCCACCAGCCTGGATCGCCTGGCCAAGCTGGTGTCCCACGACCACTGGAGCGACGAGTTCATCCGGCAGGCCGGACTCGATCCCCGGAACCCGGCCCTGCGCCACCTGATTTCTCTGGTGGAAGAGATTCAGGACTTCCCCCGTCACCTCTCCATCCATCCCGGGGGCTTTCTGCTGGGTCACCGCCCCGTCCACCACCTGGTGCCGATCGAGAACGCCTCCATGCATGGGAGGACGGTCATTCAGTGGGACAAGGAAGACGTGGACCAGGCGGGCCTGTTCAAGGTAGACCTGCTGGGGCTGGGCGCCCTCACCCATCTGCACCTCTGCTTCGATCTCCTGCGGCGGCACCGGCAAAAGGAACTGTCCCTGGCGACCATCCCCAAGGGGGACTCCTCGACCTTTGAAATGATCTGCCGCAGCGACACGGTGGGGGTGTTTCAGATCGAGAGCCGCGCCCAGATGGCCATGTTGGGGCGCCTCAAGCCGCGCAGCTACTACGACCTGGTGATCGAGATCAGCATCGTGCGCCCCGGACCCATCACCGGCGGCATGGTCCACCCCTATCTGCGACGGCGCAATGGCCAGGAGGAGGTCCAGTACCCCCACCCCTGCCTCGTTCCCGTCCTGAAGAAGACCCTGGGCATCCCCCTGTTTCAGGAACAGGTGATGCAACTGGCCATGGTGGCCGCCGACTACTCCCCCGGGGAGGCCGACCAGCTCCGGCGGGACATGGCGGCCTGGCGGCGTTCAGGGCGGATCGAGCGGCACCGGCAGCGGCTGGTCACCCGCATGGTGGCCAAGGGGATTCAGCCCGAGTTTGCCGAGCGCGTCTTTCAGCAGATCCGTGGATTCGGCGAGTACGGTTTCCCCGAGAGCCATGCCGCCAGCTTCGCCCATATCGCCTATGCCACCGCCTACCTCAAATGCCACTACCCGGCCGAGTTTGTCTGCGCCCTGCTGAATGCCCAGCCCATGGGGTTCTACTCGGCCGACACCATCGTCAACGATGCCCGCATTCATGGAATCGAGGTGCGTCCGGTCAGCATTCTCCACAGCCACTGGGACTGTAGCCTGGTCGAAATCGAGGGAGTTCCGGAGGAATCCACCGAGTTCGCGGTCCGCATGGGGCTGCGCTACGTCAAGGGGCTGGGAGGGGAAGACTGGCGCAGGCTGGCCGAAGCGGCCCGGCAAGCTCCCTTCCGCAACCTGCCGGACCTGGCCCGGCGAAGCAGGCTCCACCAGGACAAGCTGGAAGCCCTGGCCGAGGCCGGGGCCTTCGAGTGTTTCGACCTGGACCGCCGAGAGGCTCTCTGGCAGATTCAGGGACTGGCAAACGAACCCCAGCCCGCCCTGCCCCTGGCCGGCCGCGACCCCTTGCCCCGCTTCCCCTCCCTGAGCGGACTGGAAACCATCCTGTGGGACTACCAGGCCAGCGGCCACAGCTCCCGGGCCCACCTGCTGAAACCGCTGCGCCCCGCCCTGGAAGCCCAGGGACTGCCCACCGCGCGCCAACTCAACCGGATGCCGGACGGCCGCCTGGTCCGCTACGCCGGCATGGTCATCTGCCGACAGAGGCCGGGGACCGCGGGAGGAGTCACCTTCATGACCCTGGAGGACGAGACCGGCTTCGTCAACCTGGTCATCTGGAAACAGACCTTCGAGCGCTATTCCCTGCTGGCCAAGACCCTCTCCTGCATGGGGGTCACCGGAAACCTGCAGGTGGCGGAAGGGGTCACCCACCTGGTCGTGCAAAAAATCTGGAAGCCGAAGCTGGAAAAGGGATCACTCCACCTCAAGAGCCGGGACTTTCACTGAGAGATGATCTCCGGCAACCTGCAGGGCTGAGAGTGAGTTCCCTTGCGCCATGAGAACAAAAAAACCGGGTCCGGTATTATTGTACGAATATGACCATGGTCATGACCATGATACAATAATGATCCTCCAACCCTATTGAGAGGAATGTTATGGAAAAAGACGGCAGCAAAGTGGGCGGCACCTATACCATCAAAGCGTCCGAGTTCAAGGCCAAGTGCCTGAAGCTGATGGACGAAGTCGCGGAGAGCGGCAACGAGATCGTCATCACCAAGAATGGGCGTCCGGTCTCGCGGCTGATTCCCTACCGCAATAAGCCGAAAGCCCCATTCGGCCGTGACCGGGACAAAATCAGGATACTTGGCGACATCATCGAGCCTATCGACGTGGAATGGGAGGCTGAGGCCAATCCGGACCGGGTATTGAATCCATGATCCTGCTCGACACCCATGTCCTGGTCTGGCTGCTTTGGGATGACCGCAGGCTCGGCAAGCGGACCCATCAAGTCATAGACCGTTCCTGGGCTGCAGGCGAAGCAGCCGTATCCGCGGTCACGTTCTGGGAGGTCGCCATGTTACACGGCAAGGGGCGGCTTACTCTGCTGACCGATATCGGCTTATGGCGCCTGAGCTTGCTTGAGGAGGGCTTGGTTGAGATCGCCGTAGACGGCGAAGTGGCAATCCGGGCGGGCCTGTTGCCGAACCTGCATGGCGACCCAGCCGACCGCCTGATCGTTGCCACTGCATTGCAGGGTCACCAATTGGTGACCGCAGACCATCGGCTTCTCCAATGGCCCGGCCATTTGAGCCGGTTGCGAGCCACGGAGTGAGCGGAGAACGGCCAAATCGGCGAAACGGCTAAACTACTCACCGCCACCTTGCTGCATAAGACCGCTTCGGAGCCCGGCTAGGACTCCCGTTCCAGCACGTAGTCGGCGATCTCGCGCAGCGGCCAGGCCGCGTCGCCCAGAAAATCAAGACTGGACTTGGCATCTTCAATCCGGCTCCGGGCTTCCTTTCTGGCGCCCTCCACGCCCAACAAACTGGCGAAGGTCACCATGTCCCGCGCCTGATCGCTATGGGCGGCTTTGCCCATCTGCCGCGGGTCGCCCGTCACATTGAGAACATCGTCAATGATCTGGAAGCCCAGGCCCAGCCCTCGGCCATAGCGCCGCAGGGCCTCCAGCACGCTGGAGTCGGCTCCCGCCAGCAGTCCCCCGCATTCCAGTGAGGTCTCGATCAAGGCCCCGGTCTTGCGCGCGCAAGTCTCTTCCAGGGTTTCCTTTCGTCCATCCCTGGCATCGTTGGAGATATCCATGACCTGGCCGCCCACCAGGCCCACTGTCCCAATGGCACGGGCCACCGCGCGGGCCGCTCTCAACTGCGCGCCCGCGGGAAAGCAGTCCCATTGGTCTTCTGTCAGAAGACACTCGAAGGCCAGCGCGGTCATGGCGTCACCCGCCAGGACCGCCATGGCCTCTCCGAAGACCTTGTGGTTGGTGGGCCGCCCGCGACGATAGTCGTCATCGTCCATGCAGGGCAGGTCGTCGTGGATCAGCGAGTAGGTGTGGATCAGTTCCAGACCGCAGGCAGGCACCAGGATGGCGTCCCGGCCGCCGCCGGCGATCCGGTAGGCGGCGATGACCAGGATGGGGCGAAGGCGCTTCCCACCGGCAAGGACGCTGTACCGCATGGACCGGTGGATGATGCGAGGCTCCCGGTCCTCCGGAGGCAACACCTCCTCCAGGGTCCGGTCTACCTGAACCCTTTTTTCCCGCAGATAGGCTTTCAATCGAGGGGACACGGCCACACCCGTACGGTGGTCTGTAAATGCTAGATCCTGCAGTGAGCCAGGCCACGCTTTTCCAGGTACTGCTGGTGGTAGTCCTCGGCTCGGAAATAGGTGGAGGCCGGAGTGATCTCGGTTACGATCGGGCGCGGATAGCGGCCGGAGGCGTTCCGCCTCTCCCTGGATTCCCGGGCCGCCGTTTCCTGGCGAGCGTCGTGATAGAAGATGGCCGAACGATACTGGCTTCCGAAATCGGGACCCTGGCGATTCAGGGTAGTGGGATCGTGATTGTCCCAAAAGATGTCCAGCAACTGCTCATAGGTGACCTTGGAGGGATCGTATTCGACGTCGACCGCCTCGGCATGACCGGTGGTGTCCGTACAGACCGCCCGGTAGGTGGGATTATCCAGGGTGCCTCCCGTGTAGCCCACGGAAGTGGACAAGACCCCTTCGACCTGCCGAAAGGTCGCCTCGACGCCCCAGAAACAGCCGGCTGCAAACGTGGCCCTGGCCATGGTTGCTCTCCTTTCTTCCCACGCCTTCAGACATGGGAGCCAAGCCAGTATAGCGGATTTTCTGCCCGAGCAAGCGTCGGAGGAGGGGATTCGCCGACCGATGATCCGCATCCGGGATAATCAACCGTCATTCCAGGTGAATTGTTGTATGATCGGTGGCCGTATCCGATCCAGGGGGGAGCGATGGAGGCGATTTGGGCCGCGGCCGGCTGCTTGGTCACCTATGTCCTCTTCTACCGATTCTACGCCCGCTACCTGGGCCGATGGGTCTTCCGCCTGGACCCCGACAGACCGACTCCGGCCCACCAGTTGCGCGACAACGTCGACTATGTCCCCTGCCGGCGCAGCGTCCTGTTCGGGCACCACTATGCCTCCATCGCCGGACTCTCGCCCATGCTGGGGCCGGCCATCGCGGTGATCTGGGGATGGCTCCCCGGCATGCTCTGGGTCGTTTTCGGCACCCTCCTCATCGGGGCCGTCCACGATTTCGGGGCCCTGGTCCTTTCCATGCGCAACCGGGGCCTGAGCATCGGCAAGGTGGCCGAGGAAATCATCGGACCGAGAGCCAAGTCCCTCTTCCACGTTCTGATCTTTTTCCTGGTCTGCCTGGCCATGGGCGTCTTTGTCCACGTGGTGGCCGGGCTGTTTACCGCCGCTTTCTATCCCGAGGCGGTCTTCCCCACCTTCTCGCTCATCGCCATCGCCCTGGTGGTGGGCTGGGCCGCCTTCAGGAAGTCCATCTCTGTCTGGAAGCTCACCGTCGGGGGCTTTGCTCTCATGCTGTTCACCATCTGGCTGGGCCTGCAGTTTGAAAGGCCGGACCTGACAGCCGGAGTATGGGGAGTGCTGATCCTGATCTATGCCTTCTGCGCCTCCACCCTTCCCGTCTGGGTCCTGCTTCAGCCGCGGGACTATCTGAACTCCTTCCTGCTCTACCTGGGTCTGGGGCTCGCCTACGTCGGTTTCTTTGTCCTGCGGCCCAACTTTGCGGCTCCGGTGCTGGATGCCAACCCCGCCGGCGCTCCGCCCATCTTTCCCTTCGTCTTCATCGTCATCGCCTGCGGCGCCGTCTCCGGGTTTCACGGACTGGTCTCGTCAGGAACCACCTCCAAACAGATCTCGCGCGAAACCGATGCGGTCCCCATCGGTTACGGCGGAATGATCGGGGAGTCGCTGCTGGGCCTGCTGGCCGTTCTGGCCTGCACCGCCGGATTCCGGACCATCGAGGCCTGGAGCACCCACTACCAGAGTTGGTCGACCGCCGGCACGCTCTCCGAAAAGATGAGGGCCTTCATCGATGGGGCGGCCCTTTTCATCAGCCAACTGGGGGTGCCCTTTTCCTGGGCCCAGGCCTTCATTGCCCTGGTGGCCGTGTCCTTTGCGCTGACCTCGCTGGATTCCGGCACCAGGCTCCTGCGCTACAACATCAGCGAGATCGCAAGCGGCCTGCGCCTGCCGCTCCTGACCAACCGTCACCTTGCCTCCCTGCTGGCCGCCGCTTCGATCGGCTTTTTTGCCTTCTACGAAGTCGACGGGAAACCGGCGGGTCTTCTCCTGTGGAAGCTCTTCGGCAGCACCAACCAGGTCCTGGCCGCCTTGACGCTGCTGACCATCGCCATCTACCTTCGGCAACGCCGCAGAAACCACTGGTTCGCCAGTGTGCCCATGCTGTTCATGATTACCGTGACCGTGATCGCCATGGTCATGGAGATCAAGGGCTATTGGATCTCCAGCCAATACCTCCTGCTCTCGGTGGGCGGCGCCATCCTCCTGCTGAGCCTCTGGGTCATGCTGGAGGCTTCCATTCGCTTTCGAAAAGACACCCTCCCTTGACCTGCATTTCTCACCGGTTGGAAGACCTTGACAGGGAACTGTCGGGTGATTACGGTCACTATAGGGCAAGGTGTCCATCTGCCTCTCTACCAGGCAAGCCGCCCCCCGCGACGGGGCGGATCATCCAAAGGTGAAGAAACAAGGGTTGATTCACGCGAGCGCCTTGTGACGTGGCCGCACTCTTATGACATCTGTGCCAAAATCAACAAGATGCTGAACGTGTCGATCACAGGACTCTTCACTCTCCACTAGCCACTCTTCACTGTTGTTTCAGGCGGGGCGAATCGACAGGGACGAGGTCGGCTCGATGGAGAAGAAGCAGGAGGGGTGCTTGTAATGGCGGGCGTTCCACGCGAAACCGAAGACAGCCAAGCCTCCCTCGCCTCCCGAAAACGGAAACGAGAGCTGCGCTTCATTGTCTGCGGGTCGGTGGATGACGGCAATTCGACCCTGCTCGACCGCTTGCTGCACGATTCAAGGACAGTCCTCCGGGATCAGTTCTCCGCGGCAGAGGCGGAGAGCCGCATCTGGGACGCCCGGGGCGATGCGTTCGACTTCGCCTTGACGGTCGACGGTCTGCAGGAGGAACCCGGGCAGGGCGCCGCCATCGACGTCGCTTACCGGCAATTCGAGAGCGACAAACGCAAATTCACTGCCATCGATACCACCGGCCGGGAGCAGCACACGCAAAACCTGGTCACCGGGGTGTCGAATGCCGACCTGGCGCTCATACTGGTTGATGTCCGCAAGGGAATTCTGAGCCGGACCCGCCGGCACAGCCATGTCGCTTCGCTGATGGGTATCCGCCAAGTGATTCTGGCGGTCGACAAGATGGATCTTGTCGGCTACCGGCAGGACCTGTTCTCGTCCATCGTGGACGATTACGGCCGGTTCGCCCGTGAGCTCGAGATCGAACAGGTCCATGCGGTTCCGCTCTCTGCTTTGACGGGCGAGAACGTCTTCGAACGCCAGAACCGCGCGCCCTGGTACAACGGCCCTACGCTCATGGAACTGCTGGAGACCGTCGAGATCGGCCCAGGCGGAGAGCAAGGCCCGTTTCGGCTGCCTGTCCGGCGGGTCAATGGTCCCAATTCGGAATTCCGCGGCATTGGCGGAACGGTGGCGTCGGGCCGGATCGAACGCGGCATGCCGGTGGTCGTAAGCCCGTCGGGCGAGACGACCACGGTCGAGCGTATTGTCGGACCGTCGGGCGAACTGGAGATTGCGGTGGCGGGCCAGTCGATCCGGCTGGCGCTCACGGACGAAATCGATGTGAGCCGAGGAGACATGATCTCGGGAACCGACCGGCCACCGGAAGTCGCCGACCAGTTCGCCGCCCATCTGATCTGGATGGATGCGCAGCCGATGCTTCCCGAGCGTTCCTATCTGGCCCGTTTCGCCGGTGGGTCCGCGGTCGCCCGGGTAACCGACCTGACCCACCGCGTCGATGTCGACACCATGGGCCGCTTCGCCGCCAAGACGCTCGAGCTGAACGAGATCGGTTATTGCAAGATCTCGCTGGATCGCCCGGTGCCGTTCGACTCCTGCAGCGACGTCCGGAGGACGGGCGCCTTCCTCCTCATCGACAGGTCGACCAACGCCACCGCCGGCGCGGGCATGATCGGCTTCGCGCTGCGCCGCGCCAGCAATGTCGTCTGGCAGGACTTGAAGACCGACAAGGCGGAGCGGTCGCGGGCCATCGGCCAGACACCCTGCGTCCTCTGGCTGACCGGCCTCTCGGGAGCCGGCAAGTCGACCATCGCCGACCGGCTGGAACAGAAGCTGCGAGCGCTCGGCAAGCACACCTACGTGCTGGACGGCGACAATGTCCGGCACGGACTGAACCGGGACCTCGGCTTCACCGATCGGGATCGGGTCGAAAATATCCGCCGGGTCTCCGAAGTCGCCAGGCTGATGGTCGACGCCGGGCTGATCGTGATCGTTTCCTTTATCTCTCCCTTCCGATCGGAACGGGAGATGGCGCGGAACCTGATGGAGGAGGGCGAGTTCTTCGAGATCTTCGTCGATACGCCCCTGGATGTCTGCGAGGCGCGCGATCCGAAGGGGCTGTACGTGAAAGCCCGCAGGGGAGAAATCCCGAATTTCACGGGAATCGATTCGCCCTACGAGGCGCCCGATGATCCGGACCTGCGAATCGACACAACAAAGTTGTCTGCCGAGCAGGCCGCCCAATCGGTGGTACAACTCTTGCGTAGGAAGGATTATTGATCCGACGGAGACTCGTCGCCGGCCGACTCGGTCTGGGCCTTGGCCTGAGCCTCGCGAGCCTGGCTGGCCGTCTCGGCGAGGTCTTCCATCGTGCGCAGGACGGGCAGGATCAATTGATTGCCGCTCAGACGGGAACCGCCGAAGGCCATGCCGGCCGGATTTTGCTTGGTCACCAGGATGCCCAGCGGCGCCCCCTGGGAGTCGTAGACGATACAGCCCAGGTTGGCGGAGAGAGAAGCGTCGCACACGTAGAAGGGACGGGGGCCCTTCACCCGGGCCTCCACCCGGCCGAGGTGCAGCCGGATGGCCCGATTGCCGATCTTGCCGAGACGACCCACCGCAAAAACCTGGTCCAAAATCTGAGGCTGCCGCCCGTTGGTGTCCAATGCCACCGCCTTGAAAGGACCCTCCGCCTCGCGCGGCTTGATGAAGATCATGTCCAGGTCGCTGTCCTTCAGGATCACTTCGGCGTCCACCTCGGTTCCGTCATCCAGAATGAGCGTGGTCTCCTTGAACTCCGACTTGATGTCGGCTCGAGTCGTGCGCCGCATCACGATAGTCGGGTCCAGCGCCGCGGCCGACGCGACGGTCAGCCCCGAGGGGTCAATGATGGTGCCGTTGGCTTCTATCTTTCGCTCCTGGTCCCGACTCTGGCCCCGGATGGAAAACTTGATGCCCATAACGACCCGCACCGTCACCAGCGCACCCTTCGATTGCTCCGCTACGGATCGGGCCGTTTCCCGGATATCGGCAGCCTGTGCCAAGCCTGCCAGAAGTAACCCGATGACCGGATGCAAGCAGTATTTCAGCCGACCGGCAAGTTGGATCATGGCTCCACTCCATCCAACGGAGCGGCGCCATTGCCCTGGCTCCAGTTGGGTTGCAACTCCAGAAAAAGCGTATAGATGCCCCGCTTGACAAACAGCGGGATGTTGGGTGGTCTCCTGTCGCCGGCGGCCTCCAGGCGGGCTTCCAGATCCTGAACCCCTGTGACTTCCTGGTGATCCACCGCCTTGATGAGGTCTCGGGCCTTCAATCCGGCCACTGCGGCCCATCCTCCGGCGTCCACCTGAGAAACCAGGGCGCCGCTCTCCTCGTCCGACCATCGATTGACGACGCGGTCCAGGTAGGAGATATCCCGGGCCTTGAATTCGAACAGGAGGTCCTCGTAGACCGGCAACTCTCCTTCCGGAGTGGGCATAGCTACCAGCTCGGCACTCACGGGGCTGGTCTCTCCCGACCGAATCACGGTGAATTCGGCCTGACTGCCGACCCGGTAGGCGCGAATCATGGTCTTGAAAACCTCGGCATCCTGGGGCTCGGAGGCCTCGATGACCTGGGAATCCACATGAGTCAGGATGTCTCCCACCTTGAAGCCGGCGGCTTCGGCGGAACTGCCGGGATAGACCTGGGTAACCCTCACTCCCTTCTTGCCCGGAAGGTCGAGGGCCTTGGCCAGCTTGCGCGACAGCACCTGTGTCGCCACCGGCAGCCAGGCCTTTCTGGCCTCCGCCGGGGGCCTTTGCGGGCGCCTCAACCCCACTTCCACCAGGGTCAAAAGGCGTTCGGAACGACGATCGAACGCAACCACCACCGGGACGGGAGCCCGCTGGTCGCGACAGATCTCACCGGTCAATCGATTGAAGGCGCCGACTCCCTCCACGGCCTTTCCATCGATCTCCACGATGACATCGCCCGGCCGCAGGCGGGGCACGGCCTTGTCCGCCGCCCCCCCGGGTCGAATGCTGCTGACCAGCACGCCTTCCGGACCCGGGCGATGCAACTCCTTGGATTCCAGCCGGGTCAAACGCCTGAGGGTGACGCCCCATTCCCTGGCCTCGGCTTCCCTGCCCCTGGCGTCATCGCGCAACTCGGGGGTAATGCTCAAGGAAAGCTCTTCCTCTCCTCTCCTGACGTTCACCTGCATGGGCGCTCCGACCGGCTTGGAGAGCAGGCGCCGAATCAAGCCCGGCATTTCCTCCTCGAACTTGACGCGGACCGGCTCTCCGTCAATGCTCAACAGGATGTCTCCCGGCCGGAGTCCGGCCCGGTCCGACGGAGAGCCCGGCAGCACTCCCGATACCAACGCCCCCTGGTCGACTGCGGCCGCCGTGCCGTTTTTCAACAGCGGTTGAAAGCCGGCGCCGACCCAGGACCGGCGCACCCGGCCACGCTCGATCAGTTCCCGGGAGACCGGTTGGGCCAACTCGCTGGGGATGGCGCCACCCAGACCGAGTCCGATTTCGTTGATGCCCACGATCTCACCCTGCAGATTCACCAGAGGCCCTCCGGAGTTCCCCGGGAAAATACCGGCGTCGTGTCCGATCCACTTGACCAGAGATCCGACGTTCTCGCCATCCAGCCGCAAGGGAGCGCTCATGCGCTTCGGAATCATCATGTCCTTGTTGGAAACTACGCCGCGGGTCACCGACTGCGAAATCGCCAGCGGACACCCCATGGCCAGGACCGGCTCTCCCACCGCAAGGGCTTCCGAACTGCCGAATCGCGCGATCGGCAGAGGTCCGCTGGCGGGGTCCCGGGAAGACAGGTCCAGCTTGATCACGGCAATATCGGCCAGGGCATCGGTCCCCACCAGCTCCGCTTCCACCTCTTCCCGAGTGGAGAGGACGCAGCGAATCGAGGTGGCCTTGCCGGCCACGTGGTGGTTGGTGATGACGTAGCCCTCCTCCGAAATGATGACTCCGCTCCCGGTGGACTCGAACTTCCTCCCTCGGCCTCCCCCGTGCCGCAACGACAACACGTAGATCTGAACCAGGGCCGGATAGACGGCATCGATGGCCCGCTGGATCCGCTGCTCGATCCCCGGACTCCCGCCCGCCTCCGCCGCTGCCGCGGGGGAAGCCAACAGGGTCAACACCAGCAACCCCGCCAGCCCGGAGATTCCTCTTCCCCTTCCCTTTCCCCTTCGATAAGCCATGCAGCCCCTCCCGGGATTGTGCCCCCCCGCTCCCTTGGATCGCCGGCGGCGGCTCCCCGGATCAGTACCTGGGCACGGAGGAATCCACCTCTTGAGACCAGCGGTCGATACCTCCGACAAGATTCTTCACATTGGTAAAGCCGGCCTTCTCCATCTGTTCCACGGCCTTGGCGCTCCGTCCACCCAGCTTGCAATGGACCACGATTTCATCATCGGAATTCAGCTCGTCCAAGCGCTGGCCCAGTTGCCCCAGCGGGATCAGAATGGAGCCGGGCAGTCGGCAGATGTCATACTCATGGGGTTCCCGCACATCCAGGATGACGGGAGTCCCACCGCTATCCAGCATGGTCTTGAGTTCCTTGGGTGTCATTTCGTCGGACTCCTCGGGCTCAGCCGCCCCGGCCGCAGCCTGAGGCGTGATGCCGCAAAATTGTTGGTAGTCGATCAGGGCCTTGATGGTGGGGTGATCGCCGCAGAGAGCGCATTTCGGATTTTTGCGCAGCTTCAGCTCTCGAAACTTCATCTGCAGAGCATCGTAGAGAATCAGACGGCCGACCAGGGTTCTTCCGCTGCCCAGAATCAACTTGACGGCTTCGGTGGCCTGGACCAGCCCGATGATTCCGGGGAGGATTCCCAGGACGCCCCCCTCGGCGCAACTGGGAACCAGTCCCGGAGGGGGCGGCTCGGGATAGAGGCAGCGGTAGCAGGGACCCTGCCTGGTGTCGAACACCGAGGCCTGGCCCTCGAACCGAAAGATGCTCCCATAGACGTTGGGCTTGTTGAGAAGAACGCTGGCGTCGTTCACCAGGTAGCGGGTGGGAAAGTTGTCGGTTCCATCGATCACGATGTCGTATCCGGCAATGATGTCCATAGCGTTGTCGGATGTCAGCATGGCCTCGTAGGTCTCCACCCGGACGTTGGGATTGATGTCCAGGATCTTCTCCCGGGCGGAGTCCAGCTTGAGGCGACCCACATCCTTGGTGCCGTGAATGACCTGCCGTTGAAGGTTGCTGAAATCGACGACGTCGAAGTCGACCAGCCCCAGCGTGCCAATTCCGG
>JAJECY010000179.1 GCA_022821775.1 Acidobacteriota bacterium | reverse complement strand
GCTGACAATCAGGACAAGAAAAAGTCGCCGGCGGCCCGGAAAGAGGCCGCACAGGCGCCGGGCTCCAGGAAGTCTTCGGCTGGCGCAGACACCATTACCATTGAAGACTTTGTCAAGGTCGATCTGCGGGTGGGCCAGGTGGTTGAGGCCGAAAAGGTCGAGGGCGCCGACCGACTCCTGCGGCTGACCGTGGATCTGGGACGGGAAACCCGTCAGATTGTGGCGGGAATTGCCCAAGCCTATCCCGCCGAGAATCTGGTTGGAAGGAAGATCATAGTGGTGGCCAATCTGCAGCCGCGAAAGCTCCGGGGTCTGGAATCCAACGGAATGTTGCTGGCGGCGTCGGTTGGAGAGGAAGACAGACCGGTGTTGGCAACCTTTCTGGAGGAGGTCCCCAACGGGGCTCGCCTGAAATAGGGCCGGAGGTTCCTTGGAAGCAATACTCGAGTTTTTCGCAAGCCTCTATAACCCGGAAAAGCTGACCGACCTGATCCGGTCGGGCGGCTACCTGGTGCTGGCGGCAATCGTCTTTGCAGAAACCGGCCTGTTTATCGGGTTTTTCCTGCCGGGGGACTCCCTGCTGTTCCTGGCGGGCCTGGTGGCTGCCAAAGGGTTTTTCGACGTCACCATTCTGATGGTTCTGCTCAGTGTGATGGCCATCGTCGGTGACGCCGTGGGGTATGGCATCGGCTTCCGAGCCGGAGTGGCTCTCTACAAGAGGGAAGACAGCTTCTGGTTTCGCAGGAAGCACCTCCACTACGCCCGGGAGTTCTACGAGAAGCACGGAGGAAAGGCCATCGTTCTGGCCCGCTTCGTGCCCTTCGCCCGTACCTTCGCACCGGTGGTAGCGGGCATTGGCCAGATGTCCTATCCTCGCTTTGCCGCCTTCAATGTGTTTGGTGGTATCTTTTGGGTGGTGTCGATGGTCCTGGCCGGGTATTACCTGGGCCAGGTAGCCTGGATTCGAGAGAACCTGGAGAAGGTCGTTCTGCTGATCATATTCCTGTCCATTTCGCCCATCCTCTTCGAGGCGGCGCGGCACCGGATCAGGGAGAGAGCCGCGAAGTCGCCGGGCCGGCAATCGCCGCCAGACTGATGTTTATCGATTCCCACGCCCATCTGGCGGAAGCCGAGTTTCAATCGGACCTTCCGTCAGTCCTGGATCGAGCCCGATTGGCGCAGGTGGAACGGGTGCTGGTGATCGGCGACGGGGCAGACCCGGCCAAAACCGAGAAGGCGGTTTTGCTGGGAGAGCGTGAGGAAGACCTGGATGTGGCTGCGGGGATCCATCCCCACGAGGCTCGCCTGGCCTCGGAAACGAACCTGGGGTGCCTGGTCCGCTTGGCGCGGTCGGGCCGACTGGTTGCCTGGGGAGAAATCGGATTGGACTTCCATTACAGCCATTCTCCGCCCGAAGAGCAGGCGGCGGTATTTTCACGCCAATTGGCCTTGGCCAGGGAGGTGGGTCTTCCGGTCGTGATTCACACCAGGGAGGCCGAAGACCGGACGCTGGAGATTCTGGGCCGGCACTGCGGCAATGGCGATTCGGCGGGTGTGATGCACTGTTTCAGCGGCAGCCTGGCCATGGCCCGGGACTGTCTCGAAATGGGGTTTCATATCTCGTTTTCCGGTATGCTCACCTTTCCCAAGGCCCGCAATGTCCGTCAGGTGGCCCGGGCCGTACCCATGGACCGGCTGTTGATCGAGACGGATGCCCCCTACCTGGCTCCGGTACCCTTCCGCGGAAAACGCAATGAGCCGGCTTTTGTGGTCGAGACGGCCCGAATACTGGCAGAGGTCAAGCAGGTCAGCCTGGAAACGGTCGCCAGGTGTACCACGGCAAACTATCAACGGCTGTTCCACGCGGCTCGCGAGACGGCGCAATGACAGCCCGCAGCCTTGGTCCCGGCCCAATCAAGATCCATCCAAATCAATAACCGGAAGGGTTTGAGTGCAGCCTCGAGAGATTTTCCATCTGGTCAAAGACGAACTGCGGCAGGTCGAGGGGGAGTTTGCGCGCCAGCGCCATTCTTCGGTTGGCACCATCGAGCAGATCGGCAAGTATCTGCAGGAGGGTGGCGGGAAGCGCATTCGTCCCAGCCTGCTGCTGCTCTGCACCAAGCTCTGCGGCCGAGTCAACGAGTCGGCCATCAAGCTGGCTGCCGTGGTCGAGTTCATTCACACCGCCACCCTGGTCCATGACGACATCATCGATGGGGCCAGGGTTCGACGCGGGCGCTCCAGCGTCAACCACAAGTGGGGCAATCAAATCACGGTGCTGGTGGGCGATTGGCTCTACATGCAGTCCTTCTACGTGGCGCTGCAGGAACGCAACTTTCGCATTCTGGACATCCTGATCGACTTGACCCAGAGAATGGTGGAGGGGGAACTGATTCAGCTTTCCCTGGACGGAAGTCCCAAGGTCAGCGAGCAGCAGGTGCTGGATATCGCCCGGCGGAAGACGGCTCATCTGTTTTCCGGCTGCGCCAGGATCGGAGGGTTGCTGGGTAGAGTGAGCGATGAGCAGGAACGGGCGCTGGGTGAGTATGGGCTGAGCCTGGGACTGGTCTTCCAGGTCACCGACGACATCCTCGATTTGAGCTCTTCGCAACGGGTTTTGGGCAAGCCGGTGGGAAGCGACCTCAAGGAGGGCAAAATGACCTTGCCGCTGGTGTACGCCCTTCAGTCCTGCGACCGCCGGGAGTCCCGCATGATCGAGACGGTCCTGCAGGAGAAAGCGTTTCGCTCCGTCTCCAAGGACGAAATCCTTGCCATCGTGACCCGGTACCAAGTCCTGGAGAAAGCTCGCAAGCGCGCAGAGGAGTTCGCCGGAAGAGCTGAAGCAGCCATGGAAAAATTCCCCCCCTCCCCCTACCGTCGGGCACTGCAGGCGATCCCCCGAATGATTCTGGACCGCGACCGTTAATCCGGACGGGCGCGAGTCACGAAACGATAGATGATCTCGGCGCAGTCGCCGAGGTCCTCGGCCACCACGTATTCTTCCAGGGAATGGAGCCCGGCTCCTCGAGGTCCGAAGACCAGGGTCGGGATAGCGGCGGCCGCCAGCAGGGCGCCGTCAGTCCAGAACGACACGCTGCCCCAGCAAACATGGCTGGGACATTGGGATCGGGCGGTGCGATAGAAACGTTGCAGGACAGCCCGGTCGGGATCCGCTTCAAAGGGTTCTCGCGCGCAGACCAGCGAGGCTTCCCCCCGGAAGTGAGGGTCTTGCCGGCGGCAAGATTGAAGGATTTGTCGAAATTCGGCTTCCACGGTTTCCCGGGTTTCAGGCGGAACCGTCCTTCGCTCGTATTTCAAGCGGCAGCGGTCGGGGTAGCTGCTCCATTGGCGGCCGCCCTGTATCAGAGAGGCGTGCAGCGAGCCCGATCCCAAGAGGCGGTGAAGGGGGCGATGCTGCAGGTTTCGGTCCAGTCGGTCCAGGTGGCCCAGAACCTGGCCCATCAGGCGAATGGCATCCACGCCGTCGGCCGGCCGACTGCCGTGGGCCGCCTTCCCGTAGGTTGTGACTTCAACCCAGGCAAACCCCTTGTGGGCCGTGGCCACCTGAAGATCGGTCGGTTCCAGCACCAAGGCGAAATCGAAGGGCCTGTCCGGCGGCCAATGCTCCAGAAACCAGGACGTTCCCAGACTCAGGTCTTCCTCATCGGCCACGGCTGCCAGCACGACCTCGCCCTTCCAGTCCTCCCTGTGCCGGGACAACGCCAATAGGGCCGCAACCGCTGCCGCCAGCCCGCCCTTCATGTCCTGCGCCCCCCGACCATAGACTCTACCCTCCTTGAGAACCGGCGCCAGGGGGTTTTTCATCCCGGCGATGCTCACCGTGTCGAGGTGTCCGTTGAGGAGCACTCTGGGTCCGGGGCTGGACGCTTGCACCGCGGCCACCACATTGAATCGCCCCGGGGCGACCGGCTGCAACTCGCTTCGGATGCCCTCGCTCTTCAGCAGGCCGCAAAGATGTTCGGCTATGGCTTGCTCTCCTGATCCTCCGGACACCAGGGTAGGGTTGACCGATTCAATTCGGACCAGTTCGAAGAGAATGTCCAGCGAACGATTGAAGGTCTGTTTCAAGGAAGTCACTGTGAGGATTATACAGGCTAAGGTTTGGTTTCGCGGTGAAAGGGACTACACTGTAGTTGCCCGTTTTGCGGGTGAGTCATGGATTTGCTTCATGACTCGCATCGATCGCACCGGGCTGAGATTCAAAGGGGGAATCGAATGTCCGACCGCCGGCATCATTCGTCCATCGACCGCCGCAGCTTTCTGAAGAATTCCATGGCGGTCGCGGCCGCTGCAGCCTCCCGGGCCGCGGCGCCCGCGGTCATCCCGGCCCGGAACCTGGATTCGCCCGTGGTGTACGCTCTAATCGGCGCCGGCTCTCAGGGGAGGAACCACTTGAGGAACTTGAGCACCCTCAAGTCCGGGCGGTGCGCCGTCCTGTGCGACACCTACCCACCCAACCTGGCCAAGGGGATGCGGGAGATTGGCGGTCGGCCCGATACCGAGGCGGGCGACTACCGGCGCGTGCTGGAACGCAAGGACGTCGAGGCGGTTTTCATCACCACTCCCTACCATCTGCACGTTCCCATGCTGCTGGAGGCTCTGAGCGCCGGAAAGCACGTCTTTGTCGAGAAGTGCCTGATGAAAGAGGAAGAGGAGATTCCGAAGGTTTACGAGGCCAAACGCAGCCACCCCGAATTGGTGTTGCAGGTAGGGCTTCAGCGGCGCTACAGCGGGGTCTACCGCAACGCCATGCGCATGATTCACACCGGAGTGCTGGGCCGGGTGATGACCATCCGGGCCCAGTGGCACCGAAATACCAGTTGGCGCCGTCCGGTTCCCGATCCCGGGCTGGAACGAAGCATCAACTGGAGGATGTACCGGGAATACTCGGGAGGCCTGATGGCCGAACTGGGGTCGCATATGGCGGACGTCGCCAATTGGGCCTTCGAGTCGGAGCCGTCCAGCGTCACCGGGGTCGGCGGCAACGACTATTGGAAGGATGGCCGCGAGATCTTCGACAACGTGGCCGTGATTTACCAATACCCCCGGGGACAGAAGTTCCTCTTCAGCGCCATCGGGCACAACCGGCACCTGGAATTCTCGGAAACCATTCTGGGAGATCGTGGAACCATTGAAATTACCCTGGGACGCAATGATCCCCGAGCCACCTTCTATCCTCAGAAACTGGCTCGGGGCGCTCCCACCGCCGGAGAGTCATCCAGTATTCCCAAAGAGCTGGACTGGATGGCGGGCGCCACCATCCTTCAGAAGGCCAAAGGGGTGCCGATTACGTCGGAGCCTCCTGCCGAATCGCAGGGATTCGTGGCTCGCGAAGTCGAGCATGCCCGCCGCTGGCTGGTCGATCTGGGCGTGATCGAACTCGAGCGCGAGCGCAATCCCATTCAAGCCGAGGATGAGCATTTCTTCGAGTGCATTCGCCAGGGCAAGAAGCCGCTGGCCGATCTGGACGTGGGCGCGGCCGACTCCCGGGCGGTGATCTATGCCAATCGGGCCATGGACCGCCAGGAAAGGGTGACCTGGCCGGAGCCTCATCCCGCGGAGCCGGAACAGAAGCTGATCACCCAAAAGGTATAGTGACTGCAATGGCGATGAAGGGCCTGGCGCAGATTCTGGTGTTCCTGGTGGGGGCGCCGACCCTTTTATTCAGCCTCGGCGTCCCCCGTTCGGGCCCCTCGGTGGCCCACTACCGCGGCAGTCATGCCTCCATGGGCACCACTTACAGAATTCAGCTCTACGGAGCCGGCCGGGAGGACTTGCCGCTGGTGGCGGAGAGCGCCTTCGAAGAGGTGGACCGCATCGACCGCCTGATGAGTGTCTACAAGCGGAACAGCGCCGTCTCCTTCATCAACCGCCGGGCCGGTCGGGAACCGGTCCGGGTGGAGCCGGAGCTGTTTGACTTCCTGCAAAGGTGCCTGGCGTTCAGCCGGCAATCCCAGGGGGCTTTCGATGTAACCGTGCAGCCGTTGATGAGGGTCTGGGGATTTTTCGGAGGGCGGGGTCGCCTGCCGCCCGAGACGGAGCTTCGGAATGCTGTTCGGAGGGTGGGTTACCGCAAGCTCAGCCTCGATCCCGAGCGGCGTACCGTCCGGTTCACCCTGGACGGCATGGCTCTCGACCTGGGAGGCATTGCAAAGGGCTATGCAGTCGACAGGGTGGTGAGCCTCCTGAGAGAATACCGAATCGAAAGCGCTCTGGTGAGCGCGGGCGGAAGCACTGTCTTCGGCTTGGGGGCTCCACCCGGAAAGACCGCCTGGAAAATCAAGGTTCGAGACCCGGCCTTTCCACGCGACCCCCAGAGGAGTGCCCTCACCGTCGCACTCGAGAACCGGTGCTTGTCCGTTTCGGGCAGCTATGAGAATTCATTTGTCCATGAGGGCGTGACCTATTCCCATATCATGGACCCCAGAAGAGGGCGTCCTGTCCAGGGTCTGCTCAGTGTCGCCGTGGTGGCCGGTTCCGGAATGGAGGGGGATGCCTTGGACAATGCGCTCTTTGTGATAGGGCCGAAGAAAGCCCAAGGCTATCTGAAGCGATATCCCCAGGTTCAAGCCTATTACTTCCTGCCCCTGGAGAAGAAGGGCTGGAGAGTGCTATCCGTTCCGCCGGCTCAGAGGACCGAGTCCTCCGACTGAGTTCGGATCAAGGCCGTCCCGGAGTGCTCATTGGCTGCCGTTAAAGGCGGCGAGATTGGCCCCGGGAACCGACGATGACGATTTCATTCAACCGCAAAAACTGGATTGTGTGGGCGATTCTGCTGGTACCTGCCGTTCTCGTGCCGATCGGCAACTGGCATTTCCGTTCCTCCCTGCCGGCAACAGCCGCCGGCGCCATTACCTCCGAAAGACTGATGCCGCACATCCGGTATCTGGCCTCCGATGAGCTGGAGGGACGGCTTGCCGGAAGCCCGGGCGCGGAGAAGGCGGCCCGCTACATTGCGGAGCAGTTCGCCCGGCGCAACCTGTTGCCGTTGGGTGATGAGGGGAGCTACTTTCAGGGGTTCTCCTTCGTGTCCGGGGTGCGGTTGGGCTCCGCAAACTCTCTGGAGGTGGCAGGGGGAATGGGTGGCTCCTCGCGACAGGCGGGAGGAGGCAGCGTTCTGGAGCCGGGCAGCGACTTCACACCGGTTTCCTTCTCGTTGAGCGGGGAGTTCGAGGGCCCGGCCCTGTTTGTGGGGTACGGCATTTCGGCGCCGTCGCTCCAGTACGACGACTATCGGAAAACGGATGTGAAGGGGAAATTCGTCTTCGTGTTGCGCTATGGTCCCGAGGGAGACGATCCTCACGGGCAATTCGGACGCTACCATGCCCTGCGCTACAAGGCCCAAACCGCTCGCGACCGAGGCGCCAAGGGCATTGTCTTCGTGGACGACTCGGAAGACTTTTCCAAGAGCACACTCTCCAAGCTCAGATTCGACCGCTCTTTCGCCGATTCGGGCATTGCCGCCCTGGCCCTCAGCCGTCCCTCCGCCCGAAAGATCCTGGCCGGAGCCGGGCTGAACCTGGACACCCTGGAGGAGTCCGCCCGCAGCCGCAAGGGCAGTGCCGCCGACATGCCGGGTGTCCACCTGAAGTTCCGCTCGGACCTGGTCAAGGAAACCCGTTCGGCCCGGAACGTGGTGGGATTGCTGAACGGTAACGGGGACCTGGCCGAGGAGGTCCTGGTGATCGGGGCGCACTTCGACCATCTCGGACTGGGCGAAGTGAGTTCGCTGGCGGCCAAGCCTGGGAGCGAGGTCCACAACGGAGCCGACGACAATGCTTCGGGCACGGCCGGACTGCTGGAACTGGCAGGGGCGCTGGGCTCGAGGAAGGGGCAAGCGGGTCGCAGCGTCCTTTTCCTGGCCTTCAGCGCCGAAGAGCAGGGCCTGCTGGGTTCTCGCCACTACGTCAACCATCCGGCGATTCCCCTGGAAAAGACGGTCGCCATGATCAATATGGACATGATCGGGCGCATGCAAGGCAAGCGATTGATCGTCGGCGGCACCGGGAGCTCGCCCGGTTGGAAAGATCTGCTGACTCAACTGAACAAGGATGCCGACCTGGAGCTCAAATATCGCGATGGAGGGTTCGGACCCAGCGACCATTCCTCCTTCTACGGCCGGGACATTCCGGTGCTCTTCTTCTTCACCGGGGTCCACGGGGACTACCATAAGCCCAGTGACGACTATGATAAAATCGAGGCGGATTCGACCGCCCGCGTCGTAGATTTCATCTTTCAGACAGCCAGCTCCATCCGCGGGATGGACCAGCGGCCTGCCTTCCGGAAGACGGCCGGTGAGCCCCGGGAATCGGGCAGAACCGGGTTCAGAGTGACGCTGGGCATCATTCCCGACTATGGCGAGGAGGTCGAGGGGGTCCGGCTTACCGGGGTAAGAGAGGGAAGTCCGGCGGCCAAGTGCGGATTGCGGTCCGGCGATCTCATCGTGGGTTGGTCGGGGAAAAAGATCACCAACATATACGACCTGACCTACCTCCTGCAGGAACATCGACCGGGGGACGAGGTGGAGATTACAGTGGTGCGCGACGGCGGGGAACTGCAACTCACGGCCACTCTGGAAGGGCGGTAGCTGGGCAAGTGGAAGAGTTCGCTGCAATGAACGTGCAGGAGAGCCTCAGTCGGGCCGAGGAAGAACGGATGAGTCCGGGAGGGTATGCCCTTTTGGCCAGGCGGGCTTCCCTGGAACAATTGCAGCAGGCGGCGGACCGCATCCGGCGACAGTTGCATCCGGACAGCGTCGTCACCTACGTGGTGGACCGCAACATCAACTACAGCAATATCTGCTCGGCCGTCTGCACCTTTTGCGCCTTTTATCGACCGCCCGGCTCCAGCGAAGGCTACGTGCTGAGCCACCAGCAGATCTTTGAAAAAGTCGAGGAAACCCTCGAGCTTGGCGGCAGCGGCATTCTCATGCAGGGCGGGCTCCATCCGGATCTTCCGCTGAAGTGGTACGAGCGGCTCCTGAGCGAGCTGAAGCGGCGCTACCGGATCCACCTCCACTGCTTCTCTCCGCCGGAGATCCATGCCTTTACCCGGATCTTCCACATGGACACCCGGGAGGTGCTGCTCAGGCTGAAGGCCGCGGGACTGGACTCGATTCCGGGAGGCGGGGCCGAAATCCTGGTGGATGAGGTCAGGAAAAAAAACACCAACAAGTGCAACACGGCCGAGTGGCTGGAGGTGATGGAGGTCGCCCACGAGTTGGGATTGCCGAGCACGGCCACCATGATGTTCGGGATGGGGGAAACCGTGGAGCACCGTATCGAGCACCTGGAGCGCGTCTACGAGCTGCAGCAGCGGACCGGCGGCTTCGTGGCCTTCATTCCCTGGACGCTGCAACCCGATAACACCAAGATCAGTCGCAAGGTCCCCGATCGGGAATCCAGCGAGGAATACCTGCGCTGGCTGGCGCTGGCCAGAATTTGCCTGCCCAACATCCCCAATATCCAGGTTTCCTGGTTGACCCAGGGCGTTGAGGTGGGAAGACAGGGGCTGCACCATGGGGCCAACGACATGGGCAGCATCATGATCGAGGAAAACGTGATCACTCCGGCCGGCGCTCATCACCGGGCCACCGAAGACATTTTGCGCGAGGCCATCCTGGCCGAGGGGTTCCAGCCGGTCAAGCGAAAGGCGGACTACGTGCGCTTGGAGGAAACCGTTGAGACTCTGTGACACACTTCCCGGGCAGGGGACGGTGGGCGCGGCGCCCCGGCTGTCTGCTTCCGGACCCTCCAACGGGGATCTGCCTCGGCTGAGACGGAGGCTCCTGAGAAAGGTGGGCCAGGCGATCGCCGATTTTTCCATGATCTCGGAGGGCGACCGGATCATGGTCTGCCTGAGCGGAGGCAAGGACAGCCACGCCCTCCTGACGCTGCTGAGAGACCTGCGGAAGCGGGCTCCGGTCTCGTTTTCAATGGTGGCCGTCAACCTGGACCAGAGGCAGCCGGGATTTCCCGCCGAGGTGCTGCCCCAGTATCTGCAACGCCTGGGACAGGAGTACCGCATTCTGGCCAAGGACACCTATTCCATCGTTCAGTCCCACATTCCGGAGGGGGGAACCGCCTGCTCGCTCTGTTCGCGCCTGCGACGGGGCATCCTCTACAATGCCGCCGTCGAGATGGAGTGCAACAAGATCGCCCTGGGCCACCACGCCGACGACATGGTGGAGACACTCCTTCTGAACCTGTTTTACGGAGGGGTGTTGAAATCCATGCCTCCCATTTTGAGGAGCGACGATGGGCGCAACACCGTCATCAGGCCGCTGGCCTATTGTCGCGAGGTCGACCTGGCCCGCTTCGCCTCTCTCATGGGCTATCCCATCATTCCCTGCGACCTCTGCGGCTCTCAGCCCGACCTCAAGCGCCGGGAGGTCAAGGAGCTGATCGCCCGGCTGCAGGCGGAGAACCCGCGAGTGGGGGACTCCATGCTGGCCGCTCTCAAGCATGTGATCCCCTCGCACCTGATGGACGCCAGGTTGTTTGATTTCCAACACCTGGGCGAGGCTTCCGGATCGAAGGCAGTGGAGTTGGAATCAGTGTAGCAGCAAGATGCCGGTGAGGCGGGAGCTGAGTTCCGGCAACCCGGTGAGACATGCGGGTAACGGTCGAGGAGTAAGCGAATGCAGCACACAGAGGCATTTTTGCGGATCGTCAACGAAGCGAAATCCCGCATTCGAGAGGTTTCGGTGGCTGCGGTGCGGGAAAAGCTCAAAAATGGGCAATCCCTCCACTTCATTGACATCCGCGAGGACCATGAATGGTCTCGGGGGCATGCCGAGGGCGCCGTCCACCTGGGGAAGGGAATCATCGAAAGGGATATCGAGGCGCTGGCGCCCGACCCTGACGACGAAATCGTTCTCTATTGCGGCGGTGGGTACCGGTCGGCCCTGTCCGCCGAGGCCTTGCAGCGCATGGGTTACCGAAACGTGTTCTCCATGGCGGGAGGCTACAAGGAGTGGGTGGCGTCGGGGAATCCGGTCACCGAAGCCTAGTGAAAAAAGATACCCACCAAAGGGCACGAAGAACCACCACCGAAATCATTCCCGATTGTGGATTTTGCAAGAGGCTTGGCTGATTGCTGATTGTTGATAAGGGGTAGGATCACTCAAAGCCGTCAAAAAAGGAGAGACTCCAATGTTGATGAAAATCTCCATGGTGCTGGCATTGCTGCTGGCTCTCACCTGGGGTCAGTCCCTGGCTGCCGACCTGAAGCCCGGGGACATGGCGCCCGAATTCTCGCTTCCGGGTTCGGACGGGAAGACCTACAGCCTGAAGCAATTCAAGGGCAAGCAGGTGGTTGTGCTTGCCTGGTTTCCCAAGGCATTTACAGGGGGCTGAACGGCCGAGTGCCGGTCGTTCCGTGAGAATGGCCAAGCCTTGCGATCCTTGAACGTTGCCTACTTCACCGCGAGCTGTGACAGCGCAGACGAAAACCGCCGGTTCGCAGAATCTCTCAAGGCGGACTACCCCATATTGAGCGATCCCGGAAAAGCGACGGCCCGTGCTTACGGCGTCGTCCACGAGAACCGAAACCTGCCGGAACGGTGGACCTTCTACATCGGCAAGGACGGGAAGATCCTTTACGTGGATCGCCAGGTCCGAGCTTCCACGGCCGCCGAGGACGTGGTTTCCAAGCTCAAGGAACTGAATCCTCAGTAAATTGCCGGGGGTTGCGGAAGTGCTTCCGGACGGGCCTGTGCCCGGATCCCAAACTGTTTGGCCGGCCGCCGCCGGAAACACTGCCCGCGGTTCAGAGGCATCGCCGGCGGGGGCATTGGGGATGGGACCAAGAGATCCCACAGGGTCCCGCACGAGCGGGCCTTCCCGGTGACCCGGGGCTCTCCCGCCAATCCTGCCCATGCGGTTCTCCAAGCTGGCCGAACGTTTGCCGGCGAAACGCAATCGCCTCTATACGGAATACGAGAAGGCCGTCTCCGCCGGTAAACCCGTCGTTGACTTGATATCCACCCACCTGGCCGAACAGGGTTGGGTCTTTCCCCAGGAGCGGCTGCGAACCATCCTGGCAGACGCGGCCCCTCGGGCGCGAATCTATCGTCCCGACCCCTTGGGACTGCCATCCGCCCGGGAGGCCATTGCCGACTACTATCGGAAGGCCGGCGTTCCCGCCTCGGCCGAGCAGGTCCTCATCACGCCCGGGACCAGCCTTTCCTACTTCTACTGCTTCAAACTGCTGGCGAGTCCGGGGGAAGAGATCCTCTGTCCCCGTCCGTCCTACCCTCTGTTCGAGTCCATCGCCGAGTTGGCCGGACTCCAATTGAGGCACTACCGCCTGCAGGAATCGCGGGGATGGGAGATCGATCTCGACCACCTGGAGTCTCAGATCAGTACTCGAACCCGTGCGCTGGTACTGATCTCTCCGCACAACCCCACCGGCATGGTAGCCGGCAGCCAGTCCCTGCAGGAGCTGGCGGCCATCGCCAGCCGGCACGACCTGCCGGTCCTTGCCGACGAAGTCTTCAGCGAGTTCCTCTATGACCTGGACGCTCTGCCGCGGCCCGCGGCCACCGCCGCGCCGCTGGTCTTCACCCTCAATGGATTTTCCAAGATGGTGGGTCTGCCCGGGCTGAAGCTGGGCTGGATATTGCTGAGCGGCAGCCCGGCCCGGGTTGGAAGATCCCTGGAAGTGATGGAGCTCATCTCGGATACTCTCCTGCCGGTCAACGATCTGGCCCAGCACATGGTCAGCGGGATCCTGGAGGGCCGGGAGGCATTCGCGTTCGGCCTTCGGCCGTGGCTACTGCGCTGCCGCCAAATCGCCGGCGACAGGCTGTCCCAGTGTCCGGGTGTGCGCCTTGCCTTGCCGCGGGGCGGGTTCTATCTCACGCTGAAGGTGGGAGAAGCGGAGGTCGACGAGGAAGCCCTTTGCATCGAGCTTCTCAGGAAGTCGGGGGTCCTGGTGCATCCCGGCTATTTCTACGACATGGCCCCGGCCCACCTGGTCCTGACCTTCGCCCTGCAACACGAGCTGCTGGACCGCTCCCTGCAGGCACTCTGCGTGGGGATCGGGGAGTGGAAGAAGCGGCAGAATTCCTGATGCGGTATTCGCCTCAGCCTCCGCGAGCTGGCTTGTCCAGGAGGTGGCGCAGGGCGCCTTCCAGGGTGGGGTATTGGAAGGAGTAACCGGAATCCGCCAGTCGCCCGGGTTCCACCCGGGTGCTGCTCAGCAGCAGGGCCTCTGCCATTTCCCCAAAGGCCAGGCGGGCGGCCAGGGCCGGCATGGGGAACAGGGTGGGGCGGGAAAGCACCTTCCCCAGGGTCTTGGTGAATTCCAGGTTGGTGGCGGGGTTGGGCGCCACCGCGTTGACCGGACCGTTGAGGTTCGAGTCGGTCAGCGCCTGACCAATGGCCCCCACGGCGTCATCCAGGGCGATCCAGCTCATGGTCTGTCGACCGGCGCCGATCTTGCCGCCGGCCCCAAGCCTGAAGGGCAGCAACATCTTGGCCAGGGCGCCGCCTCGGGGGGACAGCACGATACCCAGCCGCAAACGGACGACCCGAATGCCTTTTTCCGCCGCGGGCAGGGAGGCGGCCTCCCATTGGCGGCAGACCTCCGACAGAAATTCGTTGCCGGAAGAGCTGTCTTCGTTGAGCAGTTCGTCTCCGCGGTCCCCGTAGAACCCGATGGCCGAGGCCGCCACCAGCGTTGCCGGGGGCTGGTCGAGGTTGGCCAATCGGTCGCTCAGCAGGGCCGTTCCCCGAACACGGCTGTCACGGATCCTGGCTTTCTGCGCCGGCGTCCAACGCCGGGCGGCGATGTTCTCGCCCGCCAGGTGCACGACCGCATCCAAGCCTTCAAGCCGACTAGCGTCCAACTCTCCGGTCTCAGGATTCCATTGCACCGTCGAATTCCCCGGACCTGACGGCGCCGAAGGGCTCCGCACCAACCTGATGACTTCGTGTCCAGCCGATCTCAGCACCGGCAACAGGGCCGAGCCGACCAGCCCGCTGGAACCTGAAACAAGGATCTTCATGGTTGTCCTCCTGAATTCTCCTGGGCGATCTGCGCGCTTTGTGCCACATGCGCGATGACGTCCAATTTCTCGGATATCTCGGGATCGATCTCGGCTGCGGGAACATGCGTTGCCAGCTCGTAGAAGTTTTTCTTTGCCATCAGGTTGGGGAGACCCAGTTTTTCGAAATAGGCGCGAAAGAGAGGATCGAGGAAATCGTCGCTGGCCTTGATGTCGGGGCTCCAGGGAGTCCCCTTGTTGAGCGTCTCCAATGCCGACTGCACTTCGAGAATGGCCTCCCGCATCCTGCTGAATCGATTCTCGGCTTCAGCCTTCGAAAAGAGCGTTCCCGGCTCGTCATCGACGGACGATGCCCTCGCAAAGGCTTCAAGAGTAGATTGCGAGCAAAGATAGTTTTCTATCTCCCGCTGCTTCCAAATCAAGCATTCGACGGGGTCGATTTCAACAACATCGGATTCGAGACGGTCGAACAGTGCGACGCCTCCGAGATTTGGAATAGCCTCCTTGAGTCCGTGGAAATGACGGTTCACCGACCGAGGCTGGTTCCCTACGTAGTGCACAAACGGGCGTTCGAGAGCCTTAATGGCGCCGTGGTGGCCAAGGCGTTGCGCGAAGGCTTTCAGCAGGGCCAAGTCGGTTGCTCCCTCCAGGTAGAGCACCCAACCCTTTTGCTCGGCTTGGTAGTACTGGTCGAAACCGATCTCGTTGAGCGCTTTCCGGACTTGACTCCCATGATCGTCGATGCGGTGCGGTTGCCCGACGAAGGCGATGACCATATCTCTGCCGGCTGCCTCGGTGAGCAGCACTTCCGAATGGCTGGCGGCGATGATTTGGCTTCCGGTCGCTCCTGCGACGTTAGTAAGCAAACCGTAGATTTGGCGTTGGCGGAGGATCTCCAGGTGGGCATCCGGTTCATCCAGAAGCAGGACCGAACCGGGATTTGCATACATGTAGGCAAGCAGGAGTAGCGTTTGCTGCAGTCCCCGTCCCGACGAGGAGAGGTCCAGCTGAATCTCATTCTCCTTATAGGTCATCAAAATCTCGCCGCGTTCCGCCACGTATTTGGGCGAGGCAAGTTTGGAACCGAACAATTCCTGGATGTGTGCGACAATTTTCCCCCACAACTCCGGCTTTTCAGTCTGTACCTGATAGCAGAGGTTGCGCAGTACTTCGGCGGTGCGCCCCTCGCCGATACGCACGTTGATGGCGCCCTGGTCGAGCCGCGTCTCGGTGGCGGCAAGTCCGGACATGGGAGGGAGAAAGGAAATGGGGACTTTGCCGGCTTCCTTGGGGATTGGCATCCGCTCAAAGTCTTTTCCCGATGGGCGTCGCAATGGCCTGCAATAGAACGACTCCTCATTGGCATAGTCGTACTCCAGGCCGCAGGTCCAGGATTTGTCCTCCGTTACTCCCTGAACGGTAATATCGATTCGCACGTTCCGGGTTTTTTGCCCTCCGCCGTCCTTGCGCACTTCCCGTACGTGCAGGTCCCGCCACAAGAGGTTTGCGCCCGGGACGGGTACGGCAATCAGATCTCGCCGGTTGATGGTTACTCCCGGACGCTTTTCCGGTGTGGTTTTTCCCGACCGTTTCTCGTTCCAACGCTTGATTCCGACGTCCCAGAGGGCCAGCGCCTGCATGGCTGAGGTTTTGCCCGAGTTATTGGGCCCGATGAAGATGACGGGGTTCCCAAGTTCGATTTCCACCTCCGTGCCAAAACGCTTGAAATTGCGGATTGTGAGCTTGGTGAGCATCAGGAGTTGTCTTTCGAAACAACGATTATTGCAGCAGCGACCGATGTGTCCCTGTTCTTGACGAGGTCAGAAGATTCAGGATTCCTGCTGTCATTCGAAACGATACTACCTGACCCCGGAATGTAGGTCTTTTACAGATTCGAGGTTGATCCGGGCACCCATGCGCTTTGCGATCCAGGTGGGAGGAGCAGTAGTGACGGATGCCGCATTCCCCTTCAGGGCCTGGGCCAAAAGATCAGACACGAGCCGTCCCATGGACTTGCCTTCCTTCTTCTTTAGCCGTTTCAGGTCTAGGAGGATCGGACCGTCAATGTCGAGTGTGATTCTCATGTTGATGATGATCTGGAGATAGGCGTCCAAAGTCAAGCCATTGAAGCATCGGTCCCGGCGGTGATCTTCTGTTCCGCTTTCCGTTTGGCGTCGTTGACCTTAAGACTTCCAGGGATTCACTGTTTCAACACCCGTGGGGGCAAAGTCATCCACGTTCCGAGTAGCCACTGTCATTCCATGCACCAATGCCGTGGCCGCGATGAGCGCATCCCGGTCCGGACGCGGGTCGGGAACATGAAGTCTGGCGCAACATTGTCCGACCGCTGTATCAACAGGCAGAACCCGGTCCCGGAATGCCGGTAAAACATGGGCATTGAGCCAGGATCGAAGCACCGCACCCTGTTTAGGATCTCGACGTTCGACCAGCAGCGTACCCAGTTCCAGTTCCAGAACCGTAATCACTGACAAATAGAGACGGGCCGCAGGGACGCTCTGTGCCCACGCCAGCACTTTTTGATCCATCTTGCGGGACTTCGCTTTTCTCAATTCGGCAACGACGTTGGTATCGAGCAGATACATCAGGACAAGTCCACCGCGCCATAAACCTTGCCGCTCAAGCGCGGCGGCTCGAACTCGATATCGGCGGCTTCCGGCATGGCCACCAAATCGACGATGCTTTCCGCCTTTCCCGTGATCCTGAGATAGTCTTCAATCGTCAACAGGACATGGGCCGTTCGACCACGGTCGGTGATGAAAACCGGCCCTGTCGAGGTGTTTCTCTTGGCCTTACTCACATCTTGATTGAACTCCCGACTGGTAACCGTCGTGATCCCCATAGGCTGGACCTCCATTGTTCCACATGGATGTAGGTAAATTACTACAATGCTTGTCTCGAAACAAGCCGATCGCGGAGTCCGCTGCTCGGGCTTGATTTAAGTGCCTTACTTCAATAAGATTTGTGTAAGGAGAACTGCAATGATCGTCAAGATTACCTCGAAGCGGCAGGTCACCTTCCCAGCTCGGGTGCTGGAAGCGCTAGGCGTGGGTCCCGGAGACCGACTCGAACTGGTAGAAGGCCCTGACGGCTTCATTCTGAGGCCGCGTCGGATCGATTTGTCTCTGCTCGGAGGGCTGCGCGGCAAGATCCCCCCTGGCCATCCGCCGTTCGACATCGACAAGTTCCGAGAGGAGGGATATGACCCGGCGCTACGCGATTGATACATCGGTGCTGGTGAGGCTGATCACCGGCACCCCTCCCGACTCGTATGCGCGTTGCGTGGAACGGCTGAGCGCGCTGGTTGTGAGCGGTGCAGAGATATTCGCGTCGAACCAGGTTGTCGGGGAAGCGTTCGTCGCGGTTCAGCACCACTACGGCGTAGCGGCGGCCGATGCCCGCTCCGAGCTGTCGAAGGCGTTGCGCAGCGGTCTGGTGGCCCCCCTGAACGGGCGGGCCGTAATCGTCGCCCTGGAAGCATCCAGCGGCCCCGGCCTGTTCGACCGCCTCATCGCCGACGACTACACCCGCCGCGGCTTGGAAGTCCTGACGCTGGATCGGCGAATGGCCAGCTTGCCCGGTGTCCGGCAACTCTGAAATCCCGATGAAGATTGCAGATATCGATTTCCCCGAACCACTGTTGGCCGCATTGCGGGACGGGAAGCTGGTGATTTTCGCCGGGGCCGGCGTTTCCATGGGTGAGCCCTCCCGCCTTCCGAATTTCCCGGATTTGGCGTGCGAGGTCGCAGCAGGCACCGGCCAAACCTTGCAGAACTCGGAGCCAGTGGACCGCTTCCTGGGAAGACTGCAGCATGAGAAGGTCGATGTTCATGGTCGTGCCGCGCAAGCGCTTTCCCGGGAGGATCTCAAGCCGACGGAGTTGCATCGGGATCTTCTGCGACTCGCTTCCGGGGTCGGGCAGGTTCGCATCGTCACCACCAATTTCGATCAATTGTTCGAGCAGGCATCAAAGGATGTGCTGGATTCCAGCCCGGAGGTCTTCCGAGCGCCGGCATTGCCTTTGGGAAACCAATTCGACGGCATTGTCCACGTGCACGGTGCTGTCAGCCACCCTGACGGGATGGTACTCACGGATCAAGATTTTGGCCGAGCCTATCTGACCGAGGGATGGGCACGGCGTTTTCTGGTTGCATTGTTCCGTCGATTCACCGTCCTATTCGTCGGCTATGGGCATAACGACACAGTGATGAACTATTTGGCGCGCGCCCTCCCCGAGAGCGCGGCCAGTCGACGTTTTGCTTTGACAGGGGAATATGATCCCGACCTTCAACGCTGGCGCACGCTTGGGATCGAGCCGATCCAATACCCACAAGACAACGTTGCTGACCATAGCAAGCTCCATGAAAGCGTCCGTCGCTTGGCCGACTTCTCCAGGCGCAGTGTGCTGGATTGGAAACGCGAAATAACTGAACTTGCCCGTAAGAATCCTCCGCTGCTCGGTGACGAAGAAGCAGGTTTAATCGAAGAAGCGCTCAAGGATGAAACCAGGACTCGTTTCTTCACTCATGCGGCCTCATCGCCTGAATGGATCGACTGGCTGGACAATCGTAAGCATCTGGATGCTCTGTTCAGAGGTGGCGATCTCAGCGAGCAGGATAAATTACTGGCCCAGTGGCTGGCCGAACGTTTCGCATTCTCCTGTGCAGATCAACTGTTCCTGCTGATTGCCCGGCATGGCACTCGCCTGCACCCGCATTTCTGGTGGGATTTAGGCCGGAAGATCGAGTCGGACAAGCAAGATGGGCTGGGAAAAAAATTTCTGTCTTGCTGGGTCTCATTGTTGCTTGCTACGGCTCCCGTGGATGCAGACAAGCATGTATTTCTGGGAATGGGGAAGCGTTGCGTCGATCATGGAATGCTAGACAGCCTGTTGGAGATATTTGATGCGATAACTAGATGTCGTCTACAGCTCAAACGCAGCTTACCTTGGCCCGATGACAACAACGGCAATCAAAGCCCGTCTGTGGACGTGGATTTACCAATGGTGAGGGACTCTTCCTGGTCCTCGGTAAACAAACTGTGGGAGGAAAGCCTGAAGCCCAACCTTGGTCAAGTGGTTGGGCCATTGCTGGGAATCGTAATTCAGCGATTGGAAAAACAACATCTCACGTTGCGCGCTTGGCGAAACGCAAGCTGGAAATGGGATTCGGACAGCTTTCACCGCTCAGCTATCGAGCCCCACAAGCAGAACGAGCTTCAACGAGTTACTGACGTATTGATCGATGCGTCGCGGGACTGTCTCGAGTGGTTGGCAAAGAATCAACTGGACGCAGCCAAGCACTGGTGTGAGCACCTTGTGGTTACGGAGGCGCCTTTGCTGCGTCGTCTGGCCGTACACGCAATGTCTGCACGTGCAGACCTGACGGCAGACGGCAAAATTGATTGGCTACTGGAGCACATTGGCCTGCACGATCTAATGGCTCGCCACGAGATTTTCCGGGCGCTAAGACTGGCTTACCCCAAGGCCAGCCAAGAACGCCGAAAAGCGATCATCGATGCCGTGCGAGCCTACCGTTGGCCGGACGAGAACGACTCCGACAAGGAACGGCGCGCTGCCTACAATAAATTGGAGTGGCTGCATTGGCTCCATGGCGCGGCCCCTGATTGCGCTGTGACCATGCAAGCCTTGGAGGACGTGTCAGCAGAGCAACCGGAGTTTAGGCCAAGAGAAGGCTCAGACTTCATAATTTGGTCCGGTGGCCCCGCTAAGATTATTCAGCCGCTAAGCCCGTGGACGACTGAAAATCTACTTTCCAAACCAGCCGCCGACTGGCTCCGGAATCTTATGTCGTTTCAGCCCAAGCAGGAGCCCTTCAGACCGGAGCGTGAGGGGCTTGTACATGCCGTAGGAGAGGCAGCAAAGCAGGAATTCGATTGGGGGCTCGACTTGGCAGACGCGTTGGCTGGGACCGGGAAGTGGGATGCCGATCTCTGGTCTGGTTTGATCCGCGCATGGTCGGGAATGGATCTGGACGAGGACAGGCACCGTGAGGTGCTCAATCGGCTGGGCAGAGTCAAACTTTATCCGAAACACGCCCGTGAGATTGCCGATGCGCTTAAGGCACTGGTTGAGGATGGAGGTAAACCTTATGCATTGAACTTGCTTCCGCAGGCCAACGAAATCGCTGCCTCCCTGTGGCGCCATCTTGACAGAAATGCTCAGATCGAGGGGACAGTCGGTTGGTTGAATGAGGCCATCAACCATCCTGGAGGCGTCCTTGCAGAATTCTGGTTGTGTGGGCTATCGCTCTGGAGAAAACACCAAAAGCCCCTGCCCAAGGCCATGAACGATGAGTATCGCACGGTGCTATCGGGCATCGTGCTAGACCCTACTGTCCCGGGCAGACTGGGCAGGTCTGTTCTTGCAGGCCAATTCGCCTTCCTGCTAGCAGCCGATGAAGGATGGACGAAGGAGAACCTGACCCCGCTTTTCGGAAACCGTGACAATATCGCTGAGTTTCAAGCGGTTTGGGACGGCTTTTTGACCTGGGGACGCTTCAATTCCACCGTAGCTGAGTATCTGCACGATGCGTTCCTTGAGGCCGTTCCGCAAATTGACTCTGATCTTGCCAATCGGCGCAACGACTTTGTCACGTACTACACGACCATGCTTGCGTATTTTGCTGCAGATCCACTCGAAACATGGGTTCCGAAACTACTCGGTCATGGGGGCGAGGAAGCCCGACGCCGTTTTGCGTTTGAGATAGCGAGCCATCTGAGCCGCATGGATGAAACACGGCAACGGGAATGGTGGGGCCGCTGGCTCAAACGCTATTGGGAAAACCGCGTGCAGGGCGTGCCTACTCCTCTCGAACCAGGTGAAGTCGAAACCATGCTTGGCTGGCTGCCGGCCTTGACCGCCGTTTTTCCTCAAGCCGTTGCTCTGGCCGTCCAGATGCCCCAGATTCCGTTGCAGCATGGAGATGTAATCTATGAGCTCAGCAAAAGCGATTCCTTAGTCCGGAGGCACCCCCAAGATGTTTCTACACTATTGATTTATTTGGGGAAATGCGACTCGCCTGGATACGTGTGGTACAAAGGGACGGAGCTAGTTGCTGAGCTCATCCAATCGGGCCTCCCAAAGAAACTGGAGCAGGGACTGAAGGAACTTAAGGTGAGGCGAGGGCTGTGAAACGATAGACTTGGACTATTCGGCCTTGACCCTCTCGGCCAGCCAGACCTTGATCAGTGACTGGTAGGGGACATCGCGCTGGTTGG
>JAJECY010000014.1 GCA_022821775.1 Acidobacteriota bacterium | reverse complement strand
GACCGACACTCGAGAACTCCGAAGTCCGCCGGACGGTTCAGGGCAAATGTGAGGCATCGGCCCGGGATGCTTCCCGCCAGCTCTTGTCCCCAGATGTCATCCACGTTCACAATGGACACTTCGGGTGGTCCGTACCCGGTGTCCACAAACAACTGCCTCTTGGCCCGATAATAGCTGTCCATGGACTCATGGTAGTCCAGGTGTTCCGGCGACAGATTGGTGAAGACGGCCGTGTCGAATCGGGTGGCGAAAACACGGTTGAGGTCCAGCGCATGAGAGGAAACCTCCATCACCACCTGGCGGCAGCCGTTCTGCCGAAAGCGGCGTAACAGCTCCTGCAGATCGAGGCTCTCCGGGGTGGTAAGCCCCGCCGAGGCCGACCACCCCGGGGTTCGATAGGCGATCGTGCTGATCAACCCCACCGGTGAGCCCCCGGTTCTCAGGATGGACTCCAGTAGATAGGCGGTGGAGGTCTTGCCATTCGTTCCGGTCACGCCCACCAGGCTCAGATCGCGCGTGGGGTGACCGAAATAGTTGGCGGCGGTTTGCGCCAGGGCCCGGCGGCCATGCCGGACGCGGATCCAAGGCCGGGAAAATACCGACGGCCTGGGATTTTCCGACAGGATTGCGCCGGCTCCATGCCGAATCGCCTGGTCGACAAAGAGATTGCCGTCGGTCCGGGCCCCCCGGATGGCTGCGAAGAGATATCCTTTCCTGACCTGCCGGGAATCGTAGGCGATCCCTGAAATATCCGTTTCGGGAGACTCGGCAGGATCAATGACTTCGACATTCCTGATTAGCTCCCGGAGCTGCATGGTTCCACCGGCCGATCCCTGGCTGCCTCTCTCGCCGGAAGCCCGGCGAGCCATGCGGATTAGAGTTTTCGATTGAGCCGGACCCTCACTGTGGAGCCCGGAGCCACCTTGGAATCGGGTGCGGGCGACTGCTGCACCACCAGCCCGGCCCCCCTGGCCTCCACCTGCAATCGGGCCCGAGTCCCCTCCGTCATCACCGCTCGAAGGGACTTCCCCATAAAGTTGGGTACCGCCACCGTGGCCAGGCCATCGATCGCCGCATCCTCGTAGCCCCCCAGATCCTGCTCCCGCCGGGCCTCCGCTCTCGCCTCGGTGAGGCCCAATGCCTGCTCGCCGTTCAGCGTGGCCGGAGTCCATGAAACCGCATCCATTACCGGTTCCTCCAACGGAGTTTCCTCGGCGCCGAGTTCCGCAACCCGGGTGTCGTCCCTCCATTCCTGCTGTGGCTGATCGGGGGGTACCGATAGATAGTTCAGCGTCTTCTCCGCGATATTCTTGAACACCGGGGCGGCGACCTGGCCGCCGTAATAGAGGCCGCGAGGCTCATCGATCAACACCACGATCGAGAGAGCAGGATCGTCGACAGGAGCGAATCCGAAGAAGGAGGCTATGAATCGGGTGTGAGAGTAGCCTCCGCGCTCCTCCACCTTCTGCGCCGTACCGGTCTTGCCTGCCGCCGAAAAACCCCTCAGCCGAGCCCTCCTGCCCGTTCCTTCGGCAACCACAAGGCTCATCATTTCCTTGATGGTTTCAGCCGTCTCTTTCCGCAGGACTCTCCTGCCCCCGGGCCGGGACGCGGAAGGACTCCGGGAGACCCGATCCGAGCGGACCTGTTCGACAACGCGGGGGGGGATCCAATGGCCCCCGTTGGCGATCATTCCGGCGGCCGCAACCATCTGCAACGGCGTCACTCCGATTCCCTGCCCCATGGAAATGGTTCCCAGCGTCACCGTGTGCCAGTCCGAAGCCGGACGCAGCAACCCTCTGGCTTCTCCGGGCAGATCCACCTGGGTGGGCCGGCCGAATCCATAGCGCCGAATGTAACCCTCCAGCCGCTGCTTGCCGATCCGAAAGCCCAGTTGGATGACGCCGACGTTGCTGGAACGCGCGATCACTTCCCGAACCGACAACCAGCCGAAGGGCTTATGGTCCCGGATGCGGTGCTTCCCGATCACGATGCCGCCATTCATGCAATGAATCCGCTCCTCGGGGGTGGTCAACCCTTCCTCCAACGCCGCGGCCGCCGTAAAGACCTTGAAGGTGGATCCGGGCTCGTAGATATTGAGGATAGCCTGATTCCTCCAGGCGGATTCGGAATAGCGGCCATAGTGGTTGGGATTGAAGGTGGGCACGTTGGCCATGGCCAGGATGGCGCCGGTGGACGGATTCATCACGATGGCGGTGCCACCCCTTGCCCGGCTCTTCTCAACCTGGGCCTGCAGTTCCCGCTCCACCAGGTACTGGATCGACTCATCCAGGGTCAAGACCAGGTCGGCGCCTGCCGTGGGAGGCCTTTCCACGCTGCTGAAGTACCGTTTCCTGGCATCGGTATGCAGCAGTATCCGGCCGGGCGCGCCACGGACGTCCCGTTCATACAAGTGCTCCAGACCGGCCAGGCCCTCGTTGTCCATGCCCACGTAGCCGAGGACATGGGCAGCCAGCTCCCGCTTGGGATAGAAGCGCTTGTTTTCGGTCTCGAAATAAATGCCGGGCAGGCCCAGTTCCCGGACCTTCTGGACTTGGGGAAAGTCCACTTTCCGCTTGATCCAGCAGAAGGTTCGCGACCCTTCCAGTCTTCGCCGAACCTTGCCCGGATCGAGACCCAAGGTGGTTGCCAGGAGAGAGGCCGTACGCGGCTTGTCGGAGATTTCCAGGGGGACTGCAAACACCGATTCGACCCTGATGCTGACCGCCAGCTCCCTGTTCCGACGATCGTAAATCGTCCCGCGTTTGGGACTGATCTCAAACACCCGGGTCTGCTGGCGCCGCGCGCGTTCCCGCATTTCCGGGTAGCGGACTATTTGCAGGTCGACCAGGCGGAAGACAATCAGGCAGGACCAGGCAATGAAGAAGAGAACCAGAAGACCAAGGCGGGTCCGGAATACCTTTGGGCGTTTGGCCGACATGGAAAGTCCCACTATGAATCAAAAGGCTGCCGATGGGATAAGGGCCAGCCGCCCTGGATTCCTGCCCGCCACCCAGTCCACCGGAGTAGATCCGGAGTGCGCAAGTCGCCTCAGGGAAGCGCTCCGAATCGGGCCGGAAGAGCGTCCATTCCGCGGCCCTCCCGGGTGGCAACCAATATCTCGGTCGGTTGCGGCGCCTCCGGGACAGGCTGGACCACGATCTGGTCAAACGAGGGACTGATGAGCCCAAGCTGTTTCCTGGCGATAAGATCGATGCGCTGAGGGCTGCGCAACGTGGCCCTCTCCAGATTCAACTGGCGGCTGATCTCAGTCAAGTGCTTGATTTCCTTCCGAAGCTGTTCCCGCTCATAGCCCCGGCGAACGACCTCGAACTGCTGCCAGGCCAGGCAGAGCAGCACCGCCAGACACAACATGGCCAGGATCATGAGCAGAAGGCATTCCCTGGTCTTCTGAAGATCCAACTCCTTGACCAACCTGGAGTTGTCGATCTGCTTCACCATGTGGATCTCAGTCATCGAACCTCCTCTGAGAAATGCGGGCTGCCATGCCTTCGAATCCGCACGGCAACGCAGCGGCTACGGCTTCACAACCGTTCGGCCACCCTCAGCCGGGCGCTTCGCGACCGGGGATTTTCTGTTTTTTCGGCCTCGGTTGGAGAAACGGGCTTGCGACAAACCAGCCTCACCAGCTTTTTACGATCACAAACACAAGCCGGCACCTCGGGAGGACAGATGCACCCCCGGGCCATGGAACCCAGGGAGCCCTTCACAATCCGGTCCTCCAGCGAATGGAAGCTGATGATTGCCAGCCGCCCCCCTTCCTTCAGCGACTCGATCGCACTGGCGACGAATTGCCGCAGCGCCTCCAATTCGTCATTGACGAAAATTCTGAGTGCCTGAAAGGTTCGGGTCGCCGGATGAATCTTGGACCGGCGGCGGGAGCGCACCGCCCGCGAAACCACCTCTGCCAGACTAAGGGTGTCGTGCAGCGGCCTGGCTCGCACAATGGCCCGGGCGATCCGGCGAGAACCCGGCTCTTCCCCATAGGTGTAAATCAGCCCTGCCAGCTTCGGTTCCGGAAAGCGGTTGACCACCTCGTCAGCCCTCAGTGAGGAGGCGCTGTCCATTCTCATATCCAGTGGTCCGGATCTCTGAAAGCTGAAGCCGCGTTCCGCCGTTTCCAACTGGAAGGAAGAAAGGCCCAGGTCGGCCAGGACCCCGTCACAGGATCCGAATCGCCTGCGCCGGGCGATGTCTTTCACCTCGGCAAAATTTCCGTGGTGGAGCTCAAGACGTTCCCCGTATCCGGCCAACCCCCGGGCAGCCCTGTCCAGGCTGCGCCGATCGCGATCGATCCCCAGCAATTTTCCGTCGGGGGAGGACTCCTCCAGAATGGCCCGGGCATGTCCTCCCAGGCCAAGAGTGGCATCGATATAGACGCCTCCCGATCGAGGCCGCAGATACTCGATGACCTGGGAAAGCATCACCGGCCTGTGAAGGTCGCCCGCCTCTCCGGGTCCTGTCTTGACTTGGGGCGTCGAAACCATAGGGGCGCCTGTGGCGGCGAGACCGGTCACGCTCATCCCGCGATCCCTAGTTCAGAGAGTTCCTCGTCGTCGTTGTCGGTCCACGGATTGCTCTCCACGGCATTCTTCAGGGTGTCGTCTCGCCAGATTTCCAGGTAGTCCATGGAGCCCACCACCCTGACTTCATCTTCAAGCCGGGCGGATTCTCGCAGCCCCTGAGGAAGCAGCAACCGACCCTGGCTGTCCATCAGGGCCTTTTGGCCGTAGTAGCTGGTGGCGCGCAGGAATTTCTTGACAACCGGCTTCTTGGCGCCGAGATTTGCAATGTTCTTTTCCAGCTCGTCCCAGACCTCAAACGGATAGAGGCGGATGCAGTCTCCCTTTAGGCTGGTGACATAGAATTCGTTTCCATGTTCCCTCTCTATTTCGGAGCGAAAACCTACCGGCAGCTTGATACGGCCCTTGCCATCCAGCTTGGTGGTCTGGCTTCCCCTGAGTTGCAGCATGGGACGAAACTCCGCTGGGCTGAGAATCCGGAAACGAGAACGATGCCCAATGCGGACTCAAGATCCACATCAGACCACAAAAGTCTTTTCTAGTCCACTTTACTCCACACAAGTCTACGGTTTCACGCAGTGGAGTCAAGCAGTTTATTTGTCGGGGGCGAACTTTTTTCTGCTAGGCTGATGGTGGCTGTTCCAGGGGAACGCCGGGCCTGAAATTCCGGTCCCGCCTCGGAGGGGTGACCGGGGCAAGGCAGATACCGACATGATCTCCCATTCGATTCCCAGCTTGGCCAACTACCTGAGGATTCCCAAGGGTTGCCTGATCCTGATCTGCGCGACAACAACGGTCTGCCTGGGCCAGCCTTTGCCCCAGGCAGGCCAGGCGGGTAAATCCCCGGTGGGATTCCTGACCTCCAAAGGCAGTCTGCAACTGACCGGCCGGGTGGACTGGGGGAGAGCCGGACGGTCGCGGGTCCCCGTGATTTATGACGGAACCAGGATCCATAGCAGGAGCGGCACGGCCGGACTGGAACTTCTGGCGGGGGGGCGACTCGATCTCTGTCGGGACACGGACGTGACGGTTCAGCAGCTCCGGTCTCCCTTCCTCTTCACCCTGCACCGCGGGAGCGTGTCCTACGATCTCCCCGGCTCCCAAGGGGATCTCTTCCTGACACCCGACTTCCGGATCAGAGTGGGTCCCGGCACGGGACTTCAGGCGGATGCCTACCGGGGCGAGATCAGCCTGGAGCCCGATGGCACCCTCTGCGTGCGATCCGAGCGGGGCCAATTGGAAATCACCGGCCAGGACAACTCCCAGGTTCTCACCGTGCCCCCGGGTCCGGGGATGAGAGTTGCGCCCGGCCGGATTGCGTCCCCCGAGTATTTTCGCGACTGTCAGTGCGCCGGTCCGCTTCGTTCCGGAGAGCGGAACGGTCCGGGAGCGTCTGCCTACGGCTCTGCCGGCCCTTCCGGAAAATCGCCCTGGAAAACCTTCCTGAGAACTCTGGTCAAGATCTTGACCCTGGGCTTGGTGTAAAGAGGCAAGTGGTCGAAGCCTTGCCCCCTCAGCATTATTTTGCGGGCCAGGGAGTCTCGTGGTGAAAGCCGGAATCATCGGGTTCCATTCGTCGGGAAAGTCCACCCTCTTCAAGATCCTGACCAGGGCGGGAATCGGCGGCGCCGCCCAATTCCGCAAGCGGGGAGGATCGGCGGTTGGCGTGGCCACCGTCCCCGATTCTCGTCTGGATCGACTGTCGGCTCTTTTCCGGCCCAGGAAAACAACCCCGGCCGTGATCGAATACCTGGACGTCCCCTCCTTTGACAAGGGCGCCACCGCTCCGGAGATCCGGTTGGGAGATTTCCGCAACCTGGATGTGCTGGTGCACGTGGTTCGAGCCTTCGACGAAGAGCCTTCGCCGCAGGGCGACGTCCCGGGTTCTCCGGAAGGGAGCATCATCGAGTTGGATCTGGAACTCATCCTGGGTGATCTGGCCGTGATTGAAAGACGGTTGGAACGCCTGGAGAAGGACCTCATGAAGATGAAGAATCCGGATCTGATCGGAGAAAACAGTCTGCTTCGAAAATGCCGGCAGTGGTTGGAACAGGAAAAGCCCCTTCGATCTCTCACCCTCACCGGGGAGGAGAAGAAGCGTCTTCGGGGCTTCTCCTTCCTGTCGGAAAAACCGGTGCTGCACGTGCTCAACCTGCACGACGGCGCTGCCGCGCGAATTTCGCGCCTGGTCGAGTTCTACCGGCTCAAGACCCTGGCCGGTCAACCCAATGTTGAACTGACCGCTGTTTGTGGCAGACTGGAAGCGGAGTTGGCGGAGTTGAGCGACGAGGAGGCAGGGGAATTTCTGACCGACTATGGCCTCGCGGAACCGGGACTGGTTCGCCTGATCCGGACCACCTACCGACTTCTGGGACTGATTTCCTTCTTCACCGTGGCCGACGAAGAAATTCGGGCCTGGACCATTCCCAAGGGAACACCGGCTCTCAAGGCGGCCGGGGCCGTCCACTCCGACATGGAAAGGTGCTTTATCCGGGCCGAGGTGATTCCCTGGAATGTGCTGCTGGAGGTCGAATCCTTTTCCGCCGCCCGACAACGAGGGCTACTCCGGCTGGAAGGCAAGGAGTATCCGGTTCAGGACGGCGAGACCATTCACTTTCGCCACAGCGCCTGACCGCCGGGCGGCCGAATGCGAGTCCGGCGCCCGTTCTGTCTTGCAGATCAAAAATCAAACAACATCGAGCTTTTTGCACGAGACTCAGTTGTTTCAAGTTGAAACCGAGAATCCGGAGGACCTTACATGCCTGACGAAGTTCTGGTACTGGCGGACGATCTTTTCTTTTCCAGCAAGATCGCCTCCACGGCCCGGCTGTGCTCCGTCCCCGCCCGGCTCCTCAAGACTCCCCGGGAACTTCTTCAAAACGCAGACCCGAAGAGGGTCAAGCTCATTATCATCGACCTCAATGGGCGGACGACCGAGCCGGTACGGGCCATCGAGGAACTCAGGGGCTCGTCCGCAGGAGATGCTGTTCCCATACTGGCATTCTTCTCCCACGTTCAGACCGAGCTTGCCGAGCAAGCACGCAAGGCCGGCGCCAACCGGATCCTGCCGCGTTCGGCCTTCTCCGCCCGCCTGGCCGGGATTTTGACGGATCCAAGGGCCTGAATCGACAATCAACAATTCAAGATGGATCAGCGTTCCTTGATATACTTGATCTGGTGCTTGTAGATGAACATGTTGGCTTCGCGGTTGCGGGTCACACGGATAAAGCGCTTGTCGTAGTATTCAATCCACCCTTCGATTTCTTCGTTGTTGAGTAGCTTCACCACGACCCGCCTCTTGTCGCGAACCAGGTTGTTCAGATAGAGGGTTTCCCCGTGGGTTTGATCTTCCACCTGGTGGGATCGAAGAATCGCCTCCGAAATCCCGTCTCGGGCCCTGCCCGGGGCGTTTTTGCGACGACTCTTCTTGTTCAGGTTCAAGGCATGCTCCTTAACGTCGAGCCGCAATCCTTACGAGGGGCGGCTTGAATGATGATAGTATCCCTGGTCGATCAGAGCAAGCGCGGCTACTCGATCCCGCCTCCGGCCCGCCGTCTACCCATTCCGCTTCCGAGCCTTGACTGCCATGCTGCCAGGCATATCCACCTATCTGTTCATCGAGGACCGACTGGACCTGGACAGGCTGGCGGCGCTGCGCCGCCAAGGCTTCCAACGGTTGGAAATCCTGGCCCTGAGGCCCCATTTCGATTATCGGGACAGGCAGTTCACCGGCGAGGTGGCCGGCTGGCTGCTCGATCAGGAATCTTTTCTTCACTCCCTGCACCTGCCTCACTGCCTGGAATACCGACCTGGCAGAATTCAAACTCCGCTTTCGATTGCTGCAACCGAACCTCACCGCAGGACCCAGGCGGTAGACGAGGCCCGCAGAGCGCTGGAATTCGCCGAGAGGGTTCCCTGCCCGCTGGCTGTGATACACGCGGGGGCGGTCGAGGATCGATATCGCCCGCGGCACCTGGACGCCATCTACCAGAGCCTGGAGATCCTGGTTCCGTTTGCCGGCGACCGCGGGGTTCGCTTGACACTGGAGAATATTCCCAACAGACTTTCCCTGGAGAGGATGGGCCGATTCCTGCGGGAAGCAAAACCGGGGGACGTCGGGATCTGCTTCGACGCCGGACACGCGCACCTGGAATCCACTCCGGCAGACCGGATCACGGCAGCCGGGCAGTGGATACTCACCACCCATCTCCACGACAACCATGGACACCGGGATGAACACCTGCCCCCCTTCGCAGGAACCGCTCCCTGGCAGGAGATCCTGCAGGGACTGGCGGACTCCGGCTATGATGGCTGTCTCCTGCTGGAGTTTCGCGGGGAAGAAGGGGACTTCCGAACCGCATTGGCGTCCGCTCGAGAGGCCTGCAACCGCCTGGAGGCTTGTTGGGAGACGGTGAGGAAAACGCCGGCGAGGGAGGAGTGATGGCCGAGATCGCGATTCGGGACGCAGCCCATCACGAGGGAAATTCAGCAACCATCCGAGGGTGGCTCTACCACCATCGATCGGGCGGCAAGATCATCTTCCTGGTTCTGCGCGACGGAACCGGGCTGATGCAGGCGATCGTCCTAAGGAACGCGGTTCCACCCGATGTTTTCCGCCAAGCCAAGGAGCTGACCCAGGAGTCCTCCCTGGAGGTCACGGGAATCATCCGAAGAGTCCCTGAAGGCAAGACGGCTCCCGGGGGCGTGGAAATGGAGGTCACGGATTTGAAGACCATCCAGCGGGTTCCGGCCGAGCGACCCTTTCCCATCAGCCCCAAGGAACATGGCATCGAGTTTCTGCTGGACCAGCGCCACCTGTGGCTCCGGTCATCCCGACAGCACGCCATCCTCAAGGTCCGGCACGAAGTGATTGCCGCCACCCGAAATTTCTTCGATCAGCGCGGATTCACCCTGGTCGACACCCCGATCTTCACCCCGGCGGCCTGCGAAGGCACCACCACTCTCTTCGAGGTCCCCTACTTCGATGAAAAGGCTTATCTGACCCAATCGGGACAGCTCTACAACGAGGCGGCGGCAGCGGCTTTCGGCAAAGTCTACTCCTTCGGTCCCACCTTTCGGGCCGAGAAATCGAAGACCCGCCGCCACCTCACCGAGTTCTGGATGGTGGAGCCCGAGGTCGGCCATGCCACGCTTGAGGATATCCTGGTTCTGGCCGAGGACCTGATATCGGAGATCCTCAGCCGGGTGCTGGGCAACTGCAGTTCCCATTTGGCCACGCTGAACCGGGAAATGGAGCCGCTCCGCGGAATTGCCCCTCCCTTTCCCCGCCTCACCTATGACGAAGCCGTTTCCATCCTGAAATCCAAGGGCTCGGACATCGAGTGGGGCAGCGATCTGGGCGGAGCCGACGAAACCCTGCTGGCCGGGCAGTTCGACCGCCCGGTGGTGGTTCACCGCTACCCTTCAGAGGCCAAGGCCTTCTACATGGAGCCTGACCCCCATCGTCCGGAAGTGGCGCTTTCGGCCGACGTTCTGGCGCCGGAGGGCTACGGTGAGATCATCGGCGGAGGACAGAGGGCCACCAGCCTGGAGTTTCTCTGCCAACGCATCCGGGAGCATGGCCTGCCGTCCGAGGCCTTCGAGTGGTATCTGGACCTGCGCCGATACGGCAACTTCCCCCATTCGGGCTTCGGCATGGGCATCGAGCGGGTGGTGGCCTGGATTTGCGGGCTGGAACACGTCCGCGAGGCGATCCCCTTCCCCCGGACCATCTATCGGCTCACGCCGTAGGAAGTTTGAAGGATGAAGTTTGAAGTTTGAAGGGGGTTGGCGGAGGGGTTTGGGAACGAGCTGGCGGCTGATGAACTATTGAAGGACTGCGCTGAGGCCGACAAGATGCTATGCGTGTCGATCAAGTAGCTCTTCACTCTACACTCTCCACTATTCACTTCTCACATGGTCGCGCCGCCGTCCCATGGACGCCGAGCGAGACAGGGGTGCTTTAAGCAAGTTTTGCCATGACAAAGATCACTGTGGGTTTGCTGTTTGGCGGCAAGTCCGGAGAACATGAAGTCTCGCTGCAGTCAGCGGCGTCAATCCTGTCGGCCATCGACCGCGCCAGGTACAACGTCATTCCGATCGGAATCACCAAGGAGGGACTCTGGCGCACCGATCCGGGGTTTCTGGAGGGAGATTTCCGCGAGATCCTGCAACAGGGAGCCCCCGTCTTCCTGCCGGGCGAGTCGACCCCATCGGGCCAGTTGATTCAGCTCGAAGCTGCCGGTTCCCGGGGGAGGCGGCGGACTTCGATCGACGTGGTCTTCCCGGTGCTGCATGGTCCCTTCGGAGAAGACGGCACCATCCAGGGTCTGCTCGATCTCTCCAACATCCCCTATGTCGGGGCCGGTGTGCTGGGTTCCGCCGTGGCCATGGACAAGGACGTGATGAAGCGTCTCTTCCAGCAGGCCGGGTTGCCGACCGCTCCCTTCCTGGCATTCCAATGGGACCACTGGAGGAATCGGACGCGCGAATTGGAGCCGCAAGTGGCGGCCAAGCTCGGTTATCCCTGCTTTGTGAAACCGGCCAACCTGGGATCCTCGATCGGGATCAGCCAGGCGGAAGGGGCGGAGGAACTCTCGGAAGCCCTGGCCCTGGCCGGCGAGTTCGACGAAAAGGTGATCGTGGAGAGAGCCGTGGACGCGAGAGAGATCGAGGTTTCCGTCCTGGGGAACACCGATCCGCAAGCATCTCTCCCGGGTGAGATCATTCCCCGGTCGGGCTTCTATGACTACCAGGCCAAGTACCTGGACGACAGCGCGGAACTGGTCGTTCCCGCACCGCTCCGGCCGGACCAGGTGAAACGGGTGCAGGAACTGGCCTTGAGGTCCTTCCAGACGCTCGAGTGCCAGGGAATGGCCCGGGTCGATTTTTTCCTGGAAAGGAACACCGAAGACATCTATGTCAATGAAATCAACACCATCCCGGGATTCACCTCGATCAGCATGTACCCCAAGCTGTGGCAGGCCAGCGGGCTGGCCTATTCCGACCTGATCGACCGGCTGATCCAGCTCGCGCTGGAACGCCATCGCCGGCGGCAAAGCAGGCGAATTGACGGCGGTTGAGCACTGCGAAAGGCACCTGTCCGTGCCACCTGGATTCAGCGGAATCCCCGCTTGATCCGGTTCTTGATCTTTCTGGCGAGTTTCTCGAGGTCCTCGGCCTTCTTGAAGGTTCCTATCGAGTAGGTATGGGGATTGGAATTCTGAATTATTTCCTTGAGCTGCGCGGATCCCTCCGCAAGCCTCTCCGAGTCGCGTTTCAACTTCCGAAAGGCCTCCCGCAGTCTCTGCGACTTCATCTTGGCTCTCTGGTCGGCGGAAAGCCCCGTTCGGCTCGCGGGGGCGGTCGTGGCGGGAAAACTCGGGGGAACCACGGGAACGGTCTGACCCTGGTGAGGACGGCACAGAACCACCAGTAGCAAGCTCCCAAGAAAGGCCAATCCAATCTGTGCTTTCATGAAGCGGCTCCTATTCTTCAGGTGATGACTCTGTGGAGTAAACTGTATTGTGAAGGACTTGTCAATTCCGGCTGCTTCCCCACCAGGCAGTCGCTCCAATCCGCATTCCGATTGAATTCCGCTGCACCGGCGAGGGCTCCGTGAGAGAAGTTCTGCTCAAGATCCAAGGTTGGTTTCTGGGGCTGACCGGGCCTCTGGGGGGGTGGGCGCTTCTGCTGATCGCGCTGGTCGATTCCTCGTTCCTCTCGCTGCCGGAAGTGAACGATATTCTGATTATCACCCTGTCGATCCGGTCCCCCGACCAAATGCTCTTCTACTGCTCCATGACCACGATCGGCTCCATTCTGGGTTGCATGATGCTGTATCTTGCCGGACGCAAGGGCGGAGAGGTCCTGGCGCGCAAGAAACTCGCGCCGCGCCAGTTTGAAAGAATTGGCGGCTGGTACCGGCGGTTCGGCATTCTGGCCGTGATTGTTCCCTCCATCCTGCCTCCCCCCACACCCTTCAAGATCTTTGTTCTGAGCGCCAGCATCTTCAAGGTCAGCCCCGCCAAGTTCCTTGTGGCCATCACCCTGGGTCGAGGATTTCGCTATTTTCTGCAAGGATACCTGGCCGTCAGATACGGCCAGCAGGCAATCTTCTACATGAGGCACCACTATCCCACCGTAGCCTGGGTGATACTGAGCTTGTTGGTTGTGGGGATTCTGATCTTTGTGTTGGTTCGCAGGATTCGGCCTTCCCTGCCGCCCGCTCGGGAGTCCTGAAGCGGCCAGGGGCGCCGGCACAGCCCGCTCAAATCAGTTGACCCAGACCCGGAGTATTTGGTAACATAATCGATTTAAAGACGTTAGGTAGCCCATTGCCTCTTTCCCGCCTCGCTCCGATTTTCCTCGTCGCCGCCAGCCTCTCTATCCTCTCCTCCGGTTGCAGTCCGGCTCGCAGGAGCCCGACCGCCGCGATTCCCGTCCAACAGGGTCCCCTGCCGGCCATGACTGCCACCCGGATGGAGTTGATTGAAAGGGCCGGCCGGGCATCCGGCTTTACCGCCTTGAAGCTCAAGGTTTCCTACGAGCTTGCCGGCCGCGACCCCAAGACGGGAGAAGTCAAGGAGTGGCGTGAGAGCGCGGGCTTCGTTCTTTTGCGAAAGCCTGCCGACATCAGGGTCAAGGTTCAGGTCTTTCAGGTGACGGCCATTGACATGGTGTCGGACGGAAATGAGTTCTCGATCGACGTTCCTCCCAAGAACACCTTTATCAGAGGACTCAACCACCAGGTCATCCCTCCGCGCAAGGACGTGCCCGTCAATGTCCGGCCCCAGCACATCTTCGAGGCTCTGGCCATTGACGCGCTCGACGGCTCCGACCCGTCCCTGATTTCCCTGGAAGAATACCGGCAGGACGGACGGCAGTTTTACATTCTGTCTTGCCACCGCCGGTCGCCTGACGGAGGCCTGGCTCTGAAACGGAGGATCTGGTTCGATCGGCTCGATCTCAACATCGTGAGGCTGCAAGCCTACTCCGCTGGGGGGCGGCTGGAATCCGAGATCGGCTACAGCGATTTCCGCGCCGTAGACGGACATGTCTACCCGGGCCTGGTTCGCTTCGAGAGGCCGCAGGAGGCCTACCGGATGGCGATTCGGGCCCAACGGATACAGGTTGATCTCGACCTCGCCGCCACCGCCTTCGTGCTGAAGAAACTGCCGACCCGCCAGGTTATAGACTTGACCCGCGACCTTCCGCCGGAGACGGTGAACTGAGGGGACCCTGCAAGTGAGCTCCCAACTTGTCCTGTCCAACGTCGTTTCCCGCCCCATGCGTTCGCTGGCCACCGCTCTGGCAGTCGGGGTGGAAGTCTCGCTGATCCTGCTGCTGGTCGGCCTGGCCACCGGCATGGTCCGGGAAAGCAGCAAACGCATTTCCGGCGTGGGAGCCGACATCGTCCTGCAACCGCCCAACTCCTCCCTGGTGCTGGCTGCCAGCACCGGCGCCATGTCGGTCAAGATTGCCGGCCTGGTCTCCGGGATCGAGGGCGTCAGCGCCGTGGCCCCCGTATATCTCCAACTCAACTCCAGCGGAGGGTTGGGACTCATCTGGGGCATTGACCCGGGAAGCTTCAACCGGATCAGCCAGGGGTTCATTTTTTTGCAAGGAAATGACTTTCAAGGTCCGAACGATGTCATCGTCGACGACATTTACGCCGGTGGAAGGGAGCTCCGTTTGGGGGATGAGCTCAAGCTGATGAACCACTCCTTTCGCGTGAGCGGCATCGTCGAGCACGGAAAGGGATCCAGGGTATTCATCCCCATTGGAACCATGCAGAAACTGGTGGGCACACCCGGACAGGCCACCATGATGTTGATCAAGTGCCATGACAAATCCTACATTCCCGGTGTGAAGACCGAGTTGGAAGGCAAATTGAAGTCCTACCCCGTCTTTGACATGAGCAGCTTCGCCGACCACATCGAGGCGGCCAACCAGGACTTTGGGCCGTACCGGTTTTTCAGAAACACGGTGGTGTTCATTGCCACCCTGATCGGATTCTTCATCATCTTTCTCTCCATGTACACGGCCACCACCGAGCGAACCCACGAAATCGGCATTCTGAGGTCATTGGGAGCCGCCCAAGGCTACATCTCGCTCCTCTTCCTCAAGGAAGCTCTGGTGCTGGGCGGACTGGGCTTCCTGATGGGACTGGGCCT
>JAJECY010000062.1 GCA_022821775.1 Acidobacteriota bacterium | reverse complement strand
GAGTATCAGCCCCTCCACCTGGGCTTGAGCGATCAGCATACGGTCGAACGGGTCTCCGTGATGCGGCGGAAGCGCACCCGCCCGCTCCGCGTGAAGAAACGTGAGATGCAGAGGGATGAAGTCCTGGTCCTTGACCGCCGCTTCCAGATTGTCCGGAGCCTTCAGCCTACCCAGCGCCCGCTTGACGGCAATCTCCCAGACGCTGACCGAACTGACAAAGACCTCGTTCTGTTCACTCTCGATGGATTGAAAAGCGTCCCTGTGAAGTTTTTCGGGGTCGGTCAACCACCATAGCACGGTGTGAGTATCCAGCAGTAAACGCACCACTACTCGTCTTCATCCGGAAAGATTTTGGAGTTGTAAAACGAATCGATAACTTCCTGGGGAGTCTCGTCAAAATCCGGAGCAATCCAGATTTGTCCCTTCAGCGCCCCGGGTTTGCGCTTGATCTTCCGCTCTCGATAGGGCACCAGGCGCAGGTAGGGCTCACCGGCCTTGGCGATCACGATCTGCTCGCCCTCCCAGGCCAACTTGCCCAGGCGCGAGAGTTGCGACTTGGCTTCGTGCATGTTGACTTTCATCATTGGAATTCCAGGGTAGCTAAGTTAGCTAAGATAGTCAAGCAGAGGAAACGGAAGTGTTCCGGAGCATCGTCAACATAGGCCATTACCCCGGATTCGCTTTCAAACGGCGGCGGCGCGACTTCCGTGTCTCGTGATCTTCCGGGGTGATCTTCCCTGCAGCTTCCATCTCGCGAACAAAAGTCCGATAGTCGTTCAATAGCGCGGTCACATCCTCCTCTACTTCGGGATACCGGGAAAACGTACATTCCCGAATGTCCCGTACCACGACCACTTCAGGGTTGGCGGTATATCCACGGATGAAGAACTGATACCGAAACGTCTCCGCTTGCGGATAGAGCACGAAATAGGAGCGCCACTGGACACTCCCCGAGTACTTCTCGACGTTGGGGTAACGACCCAGCAACTTGTAATCCAGAATCATCTTGCCCTGAATGGCATCCAGACGGCCGACCAACTTCACACTCTCTCCGCCAATGGCAAACTCCCGAGACAACGGAACTTCACACGAATCGGGCTTTTTCGGCGTGAAATCCAGCTTGAACTTGACTTGGTCGGCGTAGTCGCGACCTCCCGTTTCCAAGAATCGGTGGAACCTCGTGCCTGCTCGCATCGCCGGCGTCGGGGGGATCAGTCGCTTCCATCGCGCCAACCACTCCTCGAAGGTCTGGTCGGTGTTCTTGAACCTCCTGTAGTCCGCCAGTTCTGTAACTGAAACCCTCATGTTTCGCTCCGAAGTATCGGTCGTAAGCATCCAAGGTTACATCATCTTGGCGATGAAATTCATCGCTGGTCGGCGATCGACATACCTTCGAGCAAGCGCCTGGCCCAACCCGTGGTCACTCCACCGATTGGGCTTGATGGGCATGGCTGGTTGGCATAGCCTTGTCGCGGCTCCGCGGCGGCGCGGTGCTATGGACGCGGCTTGGACCACCGCTTGATGGCCGGGCCTGCAAGGTCCCCGCAGATTTGGAAACAGAGGAAATTCGACTTCATGCTCCTGCGCCCACTCATTCACACTCTGGAAAGGCGGTTCCACCAGCGCGACATCGACCGCCGCCTGGTCAGGCCCTTCGAGTGGGGAGAAAAATTTCTGGGTGACGATTGCCGGGGTGGTAGCCCACTCCAGCGGATTCTAGAGCACAACCGTCAGGCCCTGGCCGACAGCCACGCCTACTTCGCCCCCCCACCTTCCGAGCCTGGCCACTTCGACTTCGACGGCTTCTGGCTGCGATTCCCCAGCGCCATCCGGACGCCCTATCCCGAGAACAACACCGTGCATGCCCGCTATTTTCCGGCCGGCGAGATGGCGGCGATTGTGCTTCCGCAGTGGAACGGCGACGAGCAGGCCCACGTCGGACTCTGCAAGGCGCTGCAGCACTTCGGGGTCGGAGCCCTGCGCCTCAGCCTGCCCTACCACGACCGGCGGCGCCCGGCGGGCCTGGAACGGGCCGACTACATGGTGGGCCCCAACATCGGCCGCACCATTCAAGCTGTCCGGCAGGCAGTCCAGGACGTGCGTCGGGCCGCCGACTGGCTGGCGGACCAGGGGATTCGCCGCATCGGGTTGCTGGGAACCAGCATCGGCTCCTGCGTGGGCTGGCTGGCCTTCGTGCACGATCCGCGGCTCGACCTGGGGGCCTTCAACCACGTGTCGAGCTACTTCGGGGACGTGGTGTGGCGGGGAATCACAACCTCTCATATCCGCAAGACGCTGGAACGGCACATGACCCTGGAGGATGTGCGCGAAGCCTGGATGGCGCTGAGTCCGATTGCCTACGTCTCCAGGCTCAGAGGGAATTCCCGACCCATGCTGATGCTGTCGGCCCTCTACGACCTGTCTTTTCCGCCCGACCTCTCGCGCCGGTTGTTCGATCGGGTGGACCGGGAGGGGATCCGGGTCCGGAAGGTCTTTCTTCCCTGCGGGCACTATACGGGGGGAAGGCCGCCTTTCAGCTACCTGACCGGCTATCACCTGGTCAACTTCTTCCGCCGCCAGCGGGAGGCCCTCCTCACGAGCGATTCCGCGGCCTGACAAACGAACGTCAGTCTTCACGCACCGGGATAGGGGCGAAGGGTCATTTCAGGCTCGACGGTCTCCGGCATGGCGTCCAGCGGGTAGACCGGCCTGCGAATGTGCCGAAAAGGCAGCATGCCCATATCGGCGGGCGTGGGTCCGGGGACGGCCACCACGAAGAAGGCCTTCATGATGCCGCCGTAGCCCACCCGAAAGTTCATCATGTTCTTGACGCAGACGAACTTGGCCTGGCGGGGTTCCAGTCCCATCGAACGGTACTGCTCGTCGGCCCATTCGTAGGTGGGACGACTCATGACCAACAGTTGGAGGCTGCCGGACTGGAGGACCAGCGAGCGCCCCATGGAGACTTCGGTGCCCCCCAGGATGCCGCCCCGGTAACGGAAGCAACCCTCCGATTTCCGCCGCAGCACGGCCTCGACCTCCAGGGGCTTGCCCCACTGGGGGTCCAGGCGGTGGCCCACCTCCACCGGAAAACGGCTGCCGGGCTCCCGATGCCAACAATCGGCAACGGTATCGGGATCGACCACCATGGCCAGGCAGGGCTCCTCTACCCGGAGCTCGACCAGGCTTCTCACCAACGCGATGCTGTCCCCTGCCGCGCCGCCCCCGGTGGTATCGGCGGTGTCCAGCAGGAGGATGGGTCCCCCCTGAATGCGGCGGCCGCGCTCCACGGCATCGGCCACGCTCAGGGTCTCGACGCGATAGGCGTCGCGCTCGCCCCAGTGCTGCAGGGCCAGCCGGCGGGCCAATTCCCCGGCCAGGGCCTCATCGCCTTCGGTAACCACCAGCGAGCTGCAACCCATCTCGGGAACGTCGATATAGGCGCCCACGTTGAAGACCGAGGCCGACAGGACCTCCCGCCGCGTCTGCTCCATCCGGTCTGCCTGGCGACGGAGTCTGGAAAAGGGGCCGTCCCCCTCGGTGGAGGCGTTGAAGCTGGTCAGGATCAGGGGCAGTCGGGCCAGGGCCATGGCCGGGCGGCTCCGGCCCGTGGCCGCCTGCAACAGCAGCCTGGCCGCGCATTGACCGGTCTGGAAGGCGTCTCGGTGGGGATAGGTATGGTAGCCGACCAGAATATCCGATGACTGAACCATGGCTTGCGTCAGATTGCCATGAAGGTCGAGCGTGAGTGCGAGGGGAACCCGGGGGCCGACGATCTTTCGGAGGGCTCCGACCAGGTCTCCCTCGGGGTCATCCAGGTCCTGGACCCCCATCGAGCCGTGGCAGGAAACGAGAACTCCCTGAACGGGAAGGTTTCGGCACAACCCCTCCAGCAGCCTCCGCTTCAGGGAGCGGTAGCATTCTGCCGAAAGCGGCTTGCCGGAGTTGGCCCGGGCGGCCACCAGCGGGACCACCTCGACCTGCTCTTCCGACTGGAGGATGGAAAGAAAACCGCCGACTTCAGTGTCCGACCGGCTCAGCCCCAGGACCTCGGAGCCTTCCAGCAGGTAACCGGTGGTGCGAAAGAAGTCCGGCCCGGCCAGCCCCGTCACGAAATGGTTGGACTCGGATGAAATCTGAGCGACGGCGATGCGCAGGCTCATCTATCCCATCCACAATCCACCGTTGATCTCGATGACCTGTCCGGTGATGAAGGAAGAGGCCGCTCCCGCCAGGAAGACCACCGCACCGGCGCACTCTTCGGGGAGGCCGTTTCGGCCCAGAGGTGTCTGCCGGGCAAGCGCTTCCAGCAATTCAGGCCTGCTCAGGCGGTCATGAAGATCGGTCAGAATGATACCCGGCGAAACGGCGTTCACGCGCACCCGGGGCGCCAGTTCCTTGGCAAGCCCCCGCGTCAGGCTGACAATGGCCCCCTTGGCTGCCGCGTAGATGGATACGCGCCCCGCTCCGCCGGTGTGAGCGGCAATCGAGGATGTGTTGACAATGGAGGGGTGGGAACCTCTCTCCAGCAGGGGAATGGCTTCGCGCGTCACGTAGAGCGTGCTGTGCAGGTTCACCCGCAAGACCGCTTCGATCCAGTCGTCTCCGGCCTTCTGCAGCAGGCTTCGGCCCACCATGTCCCCGGCATTGTTGACCAGAACGTCCAGCCCGTCCCAGCGACGACTCACTTTTTCCACCAGGCGCCGGCCTCCCTCCGAACTCGCAAGATCCGCCTGCACAGTCCATCCCCGCCCCCCGGCTCGCCTGATCCGATCCACAGCGCCTTCGGCCTCTTGGCCGGACTGCCGGTAGTGAACGGCCACCTCGGCGCCGCTGTCGGCCAGAGCCAGAGCCACCGCCCGGTCGATGCCTCGACCGGCCCCGGTCACCAAAGCCCGCCTCCCTTCCAACCCGAACTGACGGCTCAAGTAGTCAGCCATGCTCATCCACCTCAAGCTCAAGCCCATAGAACCTGGCCGCATTGCGCCCAAACACCGCCGACTCGACCGATGGGCTCCAATCGGAAGCCAGCGTCGTTCGCACCAGTTCTACCGCCTCTTCATAGCTGCTGCCGTTCAGGCAGATTGGCCAGTCACTGCCGAACATGACCCGTTCCATCCCGAAGCAGTTCAGCACGTGGTCGACGAAGGGCTGGGCTCGCCTGGCCAGGTCCGGGGCCGGCCCCCCATGGGGTGACATCCCGGACAGCTTGCAGTGAAGACCGGGATAGCCGGCGATCTCGGCAAGATGGCCTTGCCAAGGTTGCAACTTGCCGTTCTTGATGTCGGGCTTTGCCAGATGATCGACCACGGCCTGCAACCCAGGTATGCGCGCCAGCATTTCAATGACGACGAGCAGATGCCGGGGCCAGACGATCAGGTCAAGGGGAACCTGCTGGTCAGCCATCCGTTGGAGACTGTCGAGAACACGTGGGCGCAGCAGCCAGCGGTCGTCCTCCAGGAACTCTACTGCCGGCCGGACCCCGACGAACCCTGCTTGGTTCCTGTATCTGTCCAACTGCCGTGGAAAGTCCCGGCTCTCCAGGTCCAACCACCCGACCACGCCCGCAATGAAGGAGTGCTCTTGCGCCAGCGCCAGCAGGAAATCGGTTTCCTCCAGGCTCGGCGAGGCCTGAACGGCCACCGTGAGATCGATTCGGTGGCGCCCGAGGGCCGGCGCCAAGTCGGCCGGCAGATAGTCGCGGAACAGCACCGCATTGTTTCGATCCATCCAGGGATAGTCGAAGCCGTCGGCCAGCCAGAAATGTTGGTGGCTGTCAATTTTCAACCGTGGGCTAACGCCTGGAATTGCGTCCGGTCTTTTCATAGGGGCCGACATCGGGATCGTCGTCCGTCCAGAAGTTTCTGCTGATCAGGTACTTGGTCTCGAGTTCGACGTCGCCGAGCCGGACGTTTCCAGTGGCCAGATCCGGGTCCCGATGGGTAAGGGTCACCTCCAGCAGGTTGCTCCCCTTCCTGGGCCAGTATTGACGATCCAGCTTGTAGACGAACCAGTAGCCTCCGATCCGCTTGCAGGGGGCATACATCTTGTACATCTGGTTGATCTTCTTCAGCGCTGATTCCGGCAGTGTCTTGCCGTTGAGCCTGATGTCCACCCGCTCCCGTTCGTTGACCCCGATGCGCAATCGCAGCAAGACCTCCCGGACGATACCCTCCCGGTCCCATTGCATCAGGTCGTCGGCGATGGTCACCTCGATCTTGGCCGTTTTCCCCGGCTTCAACTCGACCGGCAAGGTCGGCTGGGCCTCGGAGGGCGGCACGCCCCGCGTCCCCCCGTAGTCTCCCAGGGTCATCACCGTGTAGAACTTGTCCTTGGGGGCCATGATGTCGGGATGATCGATCTCTCGCAACTGGGCGTAGAAGTCGGCGCGATAGGGCCAGTTGGCTCCTGCAAACCACTGAGCCAGGTAGAGCCCGTCAACCCCCTGCTGCCAGTAGTTGCAAGCGGTGGCCCGAGTCATTTCGATGGTGCAGCTCAACAGGCGGTCGGAGCTGACAATGCTGTTGATGGCGGCGAAAGCGCGGCATTCGGATCCCTTGGCGGCTTCCACCAGCGGCCGGAAGTCGGCCATGGTGTCCAACCGCCCCCAATAGGTCTCCCCCACCAGGACATCGACGATGCCTTGCCGGATCCATTCCCGGTAGTCGAGTCCCAGGGAGTATCCCTGGTCGATGTCGTTGGGGACGCGCAAGACCAGCTCGCGATCCGGGTCGTCGGCCTTCAGCGCCTCGTAGACCCTCTTGAGCCAGGCGGTCATGATGGAGCGGCCTGCCGCCACCTCGTTGGGGTGAAAGAAGTAAGGCCCCGGACTGATGTAGTTGAGCTGGAGCTCCAAGCCGTCGATGGGGTAGTTCTTGGCAACCTCTTCAATCAGCGCGAAGCGCTCCCGGCGCACCTCCTCGTGCTTGAAATCCTGATTGGTTTTCCCCGGGAACTTCGGCAGATCTCCCTTGGCCCCAATTTCCAGGTGTCGGTTCTGGAGGCGATAGTTGGAAGTGCGCACGTCCCCCTCGATGGAGTCGCCGCGCTGTCCCTGGTTGAGCAGCAGGGTGGGATAGAGCAACATCCCCTTGGCATGGGCCCGTTCGCAGCAGACCCGCAGGGGATCAACGCCCTGGTCCAGCGCCGCCCTCACGTTCTGCCCGGCGCGGTGGAAGACGGCGTGGGTCCACTTGTCCACCGGATCCCCCCACACCTCGCTGACCTTGGTGTCGTGAAAGACGGTGCGGCCGTCACCCAGTCCCAGACAGACGGCCTCCACCGAAGTGCCCACCAGCTCGTCCACCGGCGCTTCGAATTGGCGCCTGGACATGGGCGGTTCGTAGTGGTAGACCAGATCGTGACGGCTGTCGTTGAAGTAGAGGATGCGGGGCTTTCTCTTCCCCGAGCTGCCGCGCTTGGCCGCGGGGACGGCCGCGCCGGCCGTGGCGGCCGAAGCCGCCAGGCTGGAAACCAGTCCGGCCCCCAGGGTCTGCTTAACGAAGTCTCTTCTGATCATGGAGTTCTCCTTTCCCCAATGGGTTGGGACATGCAACAGGAAGCCCGGGGGCGGTCCGGAAATATAATATCGCCCCCAAGCCGGGGTTATTCGATCCCGTGCTCTACGGCGACCGCATCCTGGTGTCGACCCGGAGGTTGTTGGTTACCGAAAAGACGCCGCTGACCCCGTTGGCCTTGACGCCGGCGAGGGTTTTGTCTTCCTGGCTGGCGACCAGACCCACCAGGATGACGTTGCCGTGCTTGACTATGATGTGTATGGGAAAGATCCCCAGAGGCTCTCGCTGAAAGTAGAGGATCTCGTGCTCGTTGCGGGTAAAGGCCCTCCAGGTCTCGCCGCCGAACCCGTAGCCGGCCAGCTCCTCATCCTTGTAGACGGCCCGGAAGACGGCCATGCGTATGCGGTCGTCGTTGGTTGAGGCGGGCAGGACTTCGATCTGATTGTCCACCTTCGCCACGCCTCCGACTCTGGAGACTTCCCGCTCCGCCCAGTTCTTCAGAACGGGTTGAAAGGCGTATCCCCCCAGAGTGACGCGGTCCTCTTCCAGTTCAAAGACCAGGTGGTCGAACATGCCGTAGTAAGGAAGCTCGGCCAGCACCTTTTGGATCTTTTCCACCAGCTCTTCCCGGACCGGCTGTTGGGGAAGGGCCTGACCGACACCGGCCCACCACAGCAGAGCCGCTGCCACGACCGAAAGAACGAAAGAGCTCGATTGCCGCATGGTTTCTCCCCGCATTCCCTTGGGGGCGGGTGACACTGTCGATAAGCGTACCGGCGGTCGCCGTGCCGCCGGCAGAGTCAGTGCACGATTCGGCCGCTCTTGCGCCACGGCTTCCAGCGCACGGCCTGCAGCGTGTGACCCCTGTCATCAGGGCGGCCGTTCCTTCCCAGCGCGCTATCGCCCGCAACGGTAATGATGGTCCCGTCCCTGCCGGCCACGGCACTGCCGTAGCCATGTCCCTTCATCAGGATGTAGACCTCCGGTTCCCAGGTCCTGCCCCGGTTCCAACTGATTCTGGCCCGAACGTCGCCCCCTCGATGATAGGGGTACCGGTTTTCGTAGACGGCCACGATCCCTCCCCCGGGAAGAGGGGCCAGGGTGCCGTGAGCCTGGCCGAAGGTCCGGGTCAAGGGCCTGAAGTGGCGCCAGGTGCGCCCCCCGTCGCTGGAATTGGCCAACTGGATGGTCTTGCCGCCCAGCCGGGAGTTGGGAACGCCTCGTATGGCGGCCAACACCCGCAGCCCGCCCAGGGAAACCAGGCCGGTTTCGGCGGCGGTGCCCCGGATCAGGGTCGGCTCTCCCCAGGTGAGCCCCTGGTCGCGGCTGCGAATGAACACTTCAGCAAATTGGCTCGAGTGCTCCCCATCCATTCCCGGATTGTAGGCATCCAGGGCCGCCAGCAGGGTCCCGTCTCCCAGGGCGATGATGGAGTTGCCGTCGCCGGTCAGTGCCCGATAGCCGGGAGGAGGGGTGAGCGGATGGCTGCTCTCCCAATGCTCTCCGCCGTCCCTGGAACGGGAGACGACCAGGGGACGCAATTCGTGCTTGCCGGCGGCGACCGCGGGATTCTCCACCAAGTCGGACATCACGGGCGGCAAAGCGGTGCCGGCGTGGCACACCAGGATATAGGGTCCGACTGCGCCAAAGGCCTGGGCAGCCACCGGTTCGCCCTGCGTGTCGGGCAGCCCCTGGAGCCGCCTGCCGGTCCAGCTCCCGCCGTCGTCATCCGACCGGTAGAGATAGGTGCCGAAGCCGGCGTAGAGGGTTCCATCCTCGGTCATTACCACCCGGCCGTCCAGGCGCCAAGTGGAGCCGGGAACGGGCAGACGCAGCCGTTCCGCCGGAAGGGTTCCCAGTTCCCTGTGCACCGGCCTGAAATCCCCCTCGCCCGACATGTGGGTTCCCGGCCTCAGGTAGGGCTCGGCCTCGACCACGCGGATCGGATAATCCAGGGAAGGGTCCGCCCGGCTGCTGAGCGGGTTTTCCTGGGCGGTCAGGCTGCCGGGCAAAAGGAGGGCGGCAGCCAGGAAAAAGGGGACTGGAGTTCGAGAGAACATGTCGGCATCCACAAGGGAACGGGCATTGGAAACAGCGGGAATCAAGGCCATCAAAGCCTAGCAGAAATCGAAGTGTGGGGAGCGAAAAAGAGGGAAGTGCCAGACAAGGACCATTTACCGTGGTGTGGGAAAGTCTCAATGCAGGATTCGAAAGTTGCGTACCGAACAGGCTTCCGGCACCCGAGCAATGACTTGTGAATTGAACGGTATTACCGTACGCTTTTCTGATGTCAACCAACAGTATCAAAGTGAATATGACCCCTTCGCATCCGGGCGACTTCATTCGCACGGAGATCATTGAGGAGATGGGTCTAAACGTGACTAGGGCAGCCGAGATATTGGGGGTCCGCCGGGCAACGCTGTCAGACTTGCTTAACGGCAACTCCGCGTTATCGCCAGAGATGGCGCTACGCATTGAGAAGGCTTTTGCCGTGAGCATGGACATGTTGCTGCGGATGCAGGCTTGGTACGACGCCACACAGATGCGCGCACGTGCGGATGAGATTAACGTTGAACGCTACCTACCACAGCCAGTGTGATACCGCAGGATGACGAAATATAAAGGGAGAGCGGACAATTTGTCCCGAAGAAAAGGGCTCCTATCCCCGAAGCGTTTGCAGTTTCCGCACCGGTCTGATACAGCACACAAAACGAAGGAGCGAAACATGAAACGGTTGTGGGTCCTGACGGCCTTGCTTGGTGTCGCTGTGGCGTTGAACGCCACCGCCGAACCTCCACCGCAGGCAGCCAATGCCAGGATTCTGAACAAATGGCTTGGCGACTGGAAGTCCATCACCCTTCTCAAGCCTGCAGCCTGGTCGCCTACCTCTCAGGAACTTTCGGGAACTTCAAAGTCGGTGTGGATTCTGGACGGCCGTTTTCAGGAGACGTCCAGCCGGAACGGCAGGCATGAAACGCGCGAGATTCATCGCTACGACGCCGGAAGCAAGCGGTATCACAAGTGGACATTCAATTCCGATGGCTCGCACAGCTTCTGGATTGGAGATTGGGACGAAGAAACCTTGACCATGACCTGGAAGTACGTCGATTTCGGCGCAGGCATCGAAGGGAAAATTGTGGATCGATTCACCAGCGACAGCAAATACGAATCGACGGTTATCCTGAAGGACCGCGCAGGCGCCGTGCTGCTGGATATTCGATCCGAACATGTTCGCACCAGCAAACAGGCTGAGTAAAGCCTGACAATCGGTTGCAGCCGGAATCATCACCCACACTCATGAGCGCTTCCATGAACATTGGCGTCGTCGGAGCCGGAATCTTCGGCATGGCGGCAGCCTTGGAGCTGCGCCGTCGCGGCCACCGGGTGACTCTGTTCGAACGCGGCCGGATCCCCAACCCCGAGGCTTCCAGCACGGACGTGTCCAAGTGCATTCGCCGCACCAACTACCCGCACCAGACCTACGTGGAGCTGGCGAGCCGGGCGGCCGTCCAGTGGCGCGAGTGGCACGAACGCACCAGTCGCTCCATCTACTTCCAGACCGGCCAGGTGATCGCGCTGAGCGGCTTCGGACCGGAGCACCCCTCTCTGACCGGCTGGGAGACGCTGAGCCGGCTGGCAACCGATATCCGGGAGTTGACGGCGAAGGAGGCGGAAGACCGCTTCCCCCAGTTGGTGCTGACCGGCCAGGACCGCCTCTTCTACGACCCCTGGGCCGGCTACCTGCGCAGCGGCCAGGCGCTGGAGGACCTGGCCGGGCTGGCCCGGGACTCGGGAGTTACCCTTCGTGAAGACACGCCGGTGGAAGCCGTGGAGGAAACCGCAGCCGGCGCCGGCGTTCGCTGGGATTCCAGCCGGCAGGACTTCGACCGGTTGGTGGTGGCGGCCGGTCCCTGGGTGGCGGAGCTGCTGCCGGCCATGCGAACCCGGATACGGCTCACCCGGCAGCAGATGGCCTTCTTCGTCCCCACCGATCCGGAGCCCTTCCGGCGCGGGCGCTTCCCTGTCTGGTCGATCCTTTCGCCCGGCAACCTCTGGTACGGCTTCCCCTACCTGCACGAGGGATGGGTGAAGGTGGCGGAAGACAGCAAGGTGGACGACACCCGCGCCGACGTCTCGCGCGACCCCACCGCCGAGTTTCTGGACTGGGCGCGGGAGTTCGTCGCCCGGCACATCCCCGCTCTCAGCCGGGGGGAGCTGGCGGGTGGCCGCTCCTGCCTCTACACCAACATGGCCGACATGGAGGACGAGCAGTTCGTCATCGACTGGGCTCCTGGCCGGCAACGGGTGCTCATTGCCGGGTGCGGCTGCGGCCACGGCTTCAAGTTCGGCGGCTCCATCGGGCCGGTGATCGCCGACGCTCTGGAGGACCGGGAGAATCCCCTGGGGGATCTGTTCCGGATTGGCAACAGGTTCGATTGAAGAGGAAAGGAGTGACGCCAATGGAAGCCAGAAAGGTCTATGACGAAGCCATCGTGATCGACGGCCTGAGCATCAGCAACTGGGAGAGCGATGCCGTCTTCCAGCGCCTGCGGGCCGGCAACCTCACCGCCATCAACGCCACCGTGGCCACCTGGGAGAACTTCCAGCAGACCATGGCTCACCTGGCCAAGTGGATGCGGCGCTTTCGCGAGCGCCGGGACATCCTGCAGGTCAAGGAGACGGCCGACATCCACACCGCCAAGAAGCTGGGAAAGACCGGAATCATCCTGGGGTTTCAGAACGCCTCGCCCATAGAGAACGAGCTGGACCGCCTGGGGCTGTTCCTCGCCCTGGGAGTGCGGGTCATCCAGCTCACCTATCACGAGACCAATCTGCTGGGAAGCGGTTGCTGGGAGCGGTTCGACAGCGGCTTGAGCAACTTCGGCGTGGATGCGGTGCGTGAGATGAACCGGCTGGGCATCCTCATCGACCTGTCCCACGTGGGTCCCAAAACCACCATGGAGGCCATCGAGATGTCGGAGCAGCCGGTCGCCATCACCCACGCCAACGCCCGCAGTTTCTACAACCACCCGCGCAACAAGGAGGAAGACGCGCTCAGGCTGCTGGCCGAAAAGGGGGGTGTGGTCGGCGCCACCTCATACACCCCCTTCCTCCCCAAGGGATACGATTCCACCCTGGAGGATTTCGTGGATGCCCTCGATAACATGGTGGAGCGGATCGGCCTGGACCACGTGGCCATCGGAACCGACTCCACCCACGATCAGCCGCTGGAGTTCTGGCATTACATCGTCTCCCAGCAGGGCACCAAGTTCCCTTCGACCTTCGCCGACGGCTCGGTGCCCTACACCGAGATCAACTTTCAACCCAAGGGGATCGACACCCCGGCCGAGTTCCCCAACCTGGCCGAGGCGCTCGCCAATCGCGGCTACAGCGCCGAAGACATCACCAAGCTCTTGGGCGGGAACTGGCTGAAGCTCTTCGAGAAGGTGTGGAATCCCTGAAATCCCCTGAGCCGGTGTGCCGTCAATCTCTCATGTTCACAACGGACCACAGGTAGAGGAGCATGCCGGCGCCCACCAGCAGACTTCCCGGGCACAGAAACAGGAAGAACGAAACCGGATGATTCCAGAACAGGGTAGCCAGTTGGATTCCCAGCCCCAAGGCGATCAACAGCCCTGACAGTTGCAACCGGCCGACCAACCCCTCCCGCAACCCCGGCAATCTCAACCGGTTCATCGCCTTGCCTCCGGATCCCATCGCCGGAACCTGTCCAGCTTCGACACCGCGTGAACCAGGTTGTGGCACATCAGGCAGGACTTCTCACCGCTGAGCAACTGGGTCCGAAAGGGCGCATGGACCGCCTGCTCCTCGTAGGACCTGGCGCCGGCGTGGCATTCCAGGCAGGCCCGGTTCGGATAGGGCTCATACAGTTCGACAGGGTCGGAGGCCGTCCCCCAGAAGTTGTGCCACACATGTTTCACGCCACGGATCTTGTCATCGACGTCGCCGAACATGGTGTAGTTGGTGTGGCAGGTGTAGCAGGCCCGCTCGACGGGGATGCGCTTGTTCTGATAATGCGATGCGGGAAGAAACCCGGCATGGTCGATGTACAGACTCTCCCCGTAGGGTTGAATGATGTGACAGGAGCGACAGAACCGGGTCGTCTTGGCTTGCTCGTAGTGTCGACCGGCGCCGCCCAGAAGCAGCAGTCCCGGCAGCAGGAACAGAGCCAGGAAAGCCAGCATCCTGCCCCCTCGGGTGACGGTCGACTCGGGCTTTCGAACGAGCAGCCCAATCACTGCGATCGCCACAATCGCCAGGACACCCAGGCTGATGGCGTAACCGGTCATGGAGAAAGCCCCCGCGGGCTCGACTACCGGCCCTTGCGCAGCTCCCGCGCCAGCGTCTTGATCTCAGTCAAGTCCTGCACCATCTCGCTCCAGCCGTACCAGAGCGCGTAGTCGGGATTGTTGTGAAACACCCCCTGAAAGGCGCGCATGCGGTGTTCCAGGTGCATCTTGAAGAGTCGCTGTTCGATCACCGAGGGCGCGTCGTGGAATGCCAGCAAATCGGGGAAGTCGTAGGCATAATGATCCGGCTTGCGCAACACCCCGTCCCGATAAAGCGCACTGACGATGCGAATGGCCTCAGCCAGCAACCGGTCGGTCTCCCGGATCATCTCGTCGCCCTTTTCGAGCTCCGCTCGCACCAGGTTGGCCGAATGGCATTGTTCACACACGGCAATCATGCGGTCGCGCTCCCTCTGCCAATCCTCCTGGGTCAGGCGGGCGACGTCCGCCTGCTTGACGGCATCGAGACGCGCGGTCGGTTTCCCCTCGGGGTCCAACACCCCGAGCGCCTGAAGAATGGTGGTGCGATCCGCCGCCCACCGCGGGTCTTCCGGCAAGGGCAATCGCACCGCCAGGAAGCCCCAGGCGGTCCGTACGCCGTGGTGCCCCTGCGGCATGTGACACGTCTGACAGGTGGGCGCGGCAGCCTCCTCCGGCAGCGTTCCGTTCTGCTTGAGCAGATGCCGAACCCCATGCTTGGACGAGGAGTACATCTCCCATTGCGGATGATCGATACCCATGTGGCAGGTCCGGCATGCCTGGGGCTCCTGGGCTTCCTTGACGGAGAACAGGTGCCGCGTGTGGCAGGCGTCGCAGGAGGCCAGCCCGAACATCACGCCCTCGGCCCTCAGCTCCCGGATCTCCTGCTCGCTCTTCAGGCCCAGCCGATGGCAGCCGCCGCAGCCTTTCATGCCTTCGGTCAGCGCCATCGGCAGCCAATGGGTGGTCGGCATGGCGTTCATGCTGACCCAGGCCAGTGCGTGCTTGCCGCCTGCGAACTGTTCTGTCTGGATCGGATGGCAAGTCCCGCAGACATCCGGCGTGGCCGTCCTGACCAGAGCCACATCGTCGGCCGAGCGATGCTGCTTCCCATGACAAAGGGAGCAGTCCACCCCTTCCTGGCTGTGCCGGCTCAGTTCCCAGTCGGTGACGATGCCGGGCGTCACCTCACGGTGGCACTCGACGCAATCCGAGGAGGCGCGAGGCGTGTCTTGGCTGCCCCCACAGGCTGTCAGCGCCAGGGCAACCACCAGCAGGCATCCGTGTTTCCAACCCATTTGTCCCGCTCCTTCCCGGCCGTAAACGCTGCCGGCGCCCCATTCTCCAAAGTTGCCGCTCCTGCCCTCCACCGGCCAACTCTACCCATGTTCATAATACGCCGCGGCCCATTCCGCAAACGACTTCAGTGGCAAAACGGTAGAACCACTTCCAGAATCGGAATGGATGGACACTACAGCACGAGTCCCAAATGGCGGGACAAAACGACCAGACCTCTAGCCCGCATTTCTCACCAGGACGCACCTGCATTGTTAGAGACTGTGTATTTTCAATACGTTATGGGTCTTTTTACGGGGATGGCAAGAAACAGACTGTGCTGGGCATGCCCTGGCTGGTCTTTTTTCCTCCAGCGCGCACATGCTCCCTCGACCGTAGAAACCGCTACGCTCTTCGGTCGCGAGCACGCGCTGGAGAAAAAAATCCTGCGCCAGGATCATGCCCCCTGGTGAGAAATGCGGGCTCGCGGTTCCGGCTCCGGGGTCCGGTGTTCACTGACAGGTCGGGCGGAATGGAGTGGCGGGATTTCCCTCGGCGGCGGCGGTTCTACTGCCTCACGTACTTGCGCAGCACCTTGGAACCGGGCGGGGCTTGGCGCTTGGTGTAGGAAAAGGTGACCTGACCGACGTAGATGTCTCCGTGGGAGTCCACAGCCACCGAATGGGGAGAGAAAAAGCGTCCCGTGCCGTAGGGATCCTCCTCGCACCACTCGGCCAGGATGCCGCCATCGGCGTCCCTGACGGTCATGCGGGCGGCGGGCTTGTCCAAGCGGGCCTCGCGGCCATACATGAAGATGCCGCCGATCTCGGCCACGCAGAAGTTCTGCTCCCGATCCTGGCACAAATCGTTGGGCCACCACACTTCGGTCCACTCGTCCAGAAATTCTCCATCGGGCGAGAAGATCTGGATGCGTGAGTTCTGGCGGTCGGCCACGTAGACCTTCCCCCCGGGATCCACGTAGACGCCGTGAGGCTGGTTGAACTGGGAGGGGCCGTCTCCAGGGTCTCCCCAGGAGAGGAGCAACCGACCGTCGGGGCTGAACTTGTGAACCCGGGCATTGCCGTATCCGTCGGAGACGAACAGGTTGCCGTCGGGAGCCAGGGCCACGTCGGTG
>JAJECY010000009.1 GCA_022821775.1 Acidobacteriota bacterium | reverse complement strand
CAAGGCACGAATCGACTGGCAGTTTACCAGTCCCGACGCCCGAACCAAGCTCAAGCGTCTATACCCGACTCTTAATATGTGACATGACACTAGCCCCGCCAAATCCTTCCGTAGGCTCCACGATGCTGCGATGCTGCGAGGGTCATGTTCCGGGGGTTCGCGCCTTCTCGATATTGACAAGAAATTGAAAGACATCCGGCCCGAGTAATTGCACCAATTCAACAACCTCCCCTAGGGCTCCCCTGATTCGGTCGGTTTGCTCCGCGAGTGGTAATAGCGCCAACCAATTCAAATCGTCGCGGACAGCAAGACGAGGCGGCAAAGCTAGCAGGCGGCCGGGCTGGGTAATCCGAACGGGACCGTGTATGTTTTGATCGATCGGAATGTCCGTCTGGTTTCAAACGAACATGGGCCGGATCGGGGAGGGTGACGAAATGACGGAACCGGAGATCTTTACCTTCATCGTGCGGGAGGTCGAGCCAGTGGAGGGCGAGCCGAAATCCTATCGGATCGAAGTCGAGGATTTCGGACCAGGAGCGCCGGAGCCGGGAGCGTGGAATTTCGAGGTTCTGAAAACTGAGCCGGTTGAGGGTAAGCCGGGTTATCTGAAAGTGACGGCCCGCCGGACCGAGCCCGAAGGGTAAGGCTTGGAAAGAAAGTAGAGACGTTCTTGAATTACTGGAATAACTGTACTCAACGTCGGTGTCTTGATGGACAAGAGGGGGTCCCCAGATCCCCCGCCAAATCCTTCCGCAGACTCCACGATGTTACGAGCGTCATGCTACGGGGGTCCGAGCTATCTCAAAACTTACAAAAAATTGAAAGACGGCCAGCCCAAACAATTCCACTAATTTAACAACGTCCCCTGGAGGTCTCCCCGTTTCGGAACCTACTCACATGGCTCTACATGAACCTTCGGGCAACTTCCTGTTCTGCAAACAACTAAAGCACCGAGGTTGTAGCCAAGCTCCTTCCTGAACGCCTTGAGGCGCTTACGGTCGCTATCTAAACCGCTCCTGTTCGATGCCTTCTTCATCTCGATCACCAATAGATTCGAGTTGCTGTCTCCGCGCCTATGGACAATCACGTCGGGTAGAACCGACTTAGGGGGGAAAATAAGGGACGTTGGTGAATTACTGGAATAACTGTGCTCAACTTGCGCTTCTGCGTGACAAGAGGAGGGAACCCGATGCCCCGCCAAATGCTTCCCTAGGCTCCCCGACGCTGCGTGCATCATGTCTCTGGGGTTCGAACCTTCTCAATTTAGACGAGATTTTGAAGGACGGTCGGCCCAAGCAATTCCACTAATTCAACAACGTCCCCTAGGGTTCTGCCGGCGCACGGCCTGCCGGCGTTGTCCAAGAACATTCAGGCGATGATGTTGTCTGCTCACCAGCGATTACCACTTGAGTCTTATGGTCCCATGTCTTTCTTCTCTACGATCATGTACACGGTGTTTTCCTTCGGGGGATTTAGCGCGTCGTACTCCTCTTGCGTAAGAGTTTTGATGGGGCGGGTTTCTTCTTGGAGCTTCTGATCCTCTGTCTGGCATATCAGTTTGAGGATAGAAGTAAGCGGCCCGCCAATCCAAGGTATTGCACTAAAGGTCGTTTCAATTGCGGCATATGTCCACTTGCTTACGGTCCACTGTGGCATCCCAATCCCTCCCCTTGTTTTCGCCCCTACGCCAAACCCCAATAACGCCAGCGCCGCCGGCTCGCGCTTGGCATCGGCCGCCTCCTAGCGGATCACCGCCAGCAGATCCGGTACGTGCCGCAGGGGAGGATTCGCCCGCCTCCAGGTTGCCACCTTGAACGGGTCCGCATCCCTGGGCGCGGCATAGCACAGCCGGAAGCCTACCCCATGCCCGTCAAGCGCCCGCTGAAACGTGTGTTCATCAGTCGCCGGCCACGTCCCCAACCACAAGGCCCGAGATCCCGGAATCTTGCCCCAACTGGTACGCAGCGCCGCCAACATCGGCCCCACTCGCTCCGGCGGCCATTGCGCAACCTCGTCAAGCAGCAGCTTGGGGGCCTCCGCGATGGCCGCGTAAAGCGTCGTTTTACCGTTGCCCCGGCCCATCGACAGCGCCAGGTCCCCTTCCTGGCCGAAGGCTCCAGGCAGAAAACGCCATTGCTACCAGAGCAACCGGGGTCCCAGGCCCGCGTGCCGGCCCTAGCCGACTGTCAGGCCGGTGATGTCGTTGGTTATCAATTTCATCACCTTGAGAAGAGTCCTCTCCAAAACCCCCTTTGTTTCTTAGTCTCGGTCTTGGTGGAATACTGGATATTTGCTGGCCGTCCGGTAGCGTACTCTTCTTCATCTTTCGTCTTTCGCCCCATGGATTCAGAGGCTTTGAGAAGTTTCATCGTTAGATCCCAAGTACTCTCATAGTCGGCAATATCAAACTTATCGGTCTTTACCGCCTTGTCGAACAAGTCCGGGAAAATCGCCTTGAACCTACCCGGCGCGATCTCTATTCTGTATGCAGGATCCCAAGCGTTGAAGTATTTAAGGCACTGCTTTTCTGTTCCAAACCTCTGCCCATATGGGCCACAAATGAGCGCGTGCGTGATTCGCTTTCGCGGCCCGTTAACCTCCTTGGCCTTCGCGATCTGGTCAGCAGTCAAGGTCACTAGAGTTAGGTTGTGTTTCATTCTCACCTCTATAGTGTGTGTTGCACCTGAACCCACCGCGCCGTATATGCGCGCACGGGCTGACCTCCGCGCAGGTGTCCCCGGCCCCTACGGGATCGTTGTAGTTGATTCATGTGCTAGCTGATCTGCAATTTCGACCAGAAAGCTTGCCAACTTTTCACTAATGACCTTTTCTGGCTCGCCCCAATTACCGGCCCCATAGTGATCTGTGTATAGGCCGCTTTCTCTGTATCGATCAAGGAGGCCGGGGTCATTGGTTTCGATTTCCACTACGTCGCGAAATTTGTCCCAATCGAATACACCATTTGAGAAAGTGTAAGGCACAAACCAGACCCGGTGCTTATGTCGGTGCGACTTGTATTTCTTCCACATAATATTGGGATTTGCTGTTTCTGGCGCACTCGCAAAATCTGCCAGTAGAATTTCTTTTCCAACCTCTTCGATCGAAAAGACTGCCAGCGCAACCGCTGTTGGGTAACGTCCCGCATCCAAGAGAAGCTTGGCGTCATCAACCAATCTACGAGCGTTCCGACGCGCGGCATTCATACCGTCTGCAATCTGAGTTGCATCTAAATCATCTGTACAATTCCGTGTTTTCGACTTAGGCATTTTCCCCTCGCAATTCCGGTGGCTTAACAACCATGGCTTCCATTCTAAACCGCCAGCTTACGCCCGCCCTTGATGATTACCCGGCGCGCTATCAGTTCACCCCCTGGCCGTCCACCAAGACCGCCGCAACCCGCACAGGAGAAAGTAGGGGACGTTGTTGAATTACTGGAATAACTGTGCTCAACCTTCGCATCGTGCTTGACATGAACAGGAAACTCGATGCCCCCCTGCCAAATCCGTCCGTAGGCTCCAGGACACTGCGAGCGCCATTTTGTGGGGGTTCGAGCTTTCTCCATACTGACAAGAAGACGGCTGGCCCGAGCAATTCCACTAATTCAATAACGTCCCCTTGGGTTCCTCCCTCGCTTCCTCTTGCCACGTGTACCGGTATGCGGTACGCTATCTCATGATCAGAAGGTTTCGTCATCGCGGCCTGAGGCGTATGTACGAGCGTGGGGATGCGAGCCGAGTGGGTCCCGAATTGGCGGATCGTGTCGCGCTCGCCTTGGCGGACCTTGATGATGCCCGCAAACCCTCGGACCTCGACCTGCCAGGCTACCGGCTTCACCGGCTGAAGGGAGGACTGAAAGGATACTGGAGCATCTCGATTTCCGGTAACTGGCGTGTGATCTTCCGCTTCGAAGATGGCGATGCATACGACGTCGACCTGATCGACTACCACTAACAGGAGGTAGCAACATGGTGATGAGCAATCCCCCGCATCCCGGACGCAGCATCCGCGAGAATTGCCTGGACCCGCTTGGTTTGAGCGTGACCGAAGCGGCCAGGGTATTGGATGTCGCTCGTCACACCCTCTCGCGGGTTCTGAACGGCCACGCGGCCATCTCCCCGGAGATGGCCATTCGTCTCGAGAAGGCGGGCTGGTCCAATGCCGAGTTCTGGCTGCGCCGACAGACCACTTGGAACCTCGTCCAAGCGCGCAAGGGTGAAGACCGGATCAACGTCGAGCGATTCCAGTCGGAATCGGCGCCCGCGGGGAAAATACGGGACGTTGTTGAATTACTGGAATAACTGTGCTCAGCTTCCGCATCGTGTTTGATACGAGCAAGAAACTCGATGCCCCCGCCAAATCCTTCCGCACGCTCCACGATGCTGCGAGCGTTATGCTACGGGGGTCGAGCCTTCTCAATATTGGCAAGATATTGAAAGACGCCCGGCCAAGTAATTCCACTAATTCAACAACGTCCCCTTAGATTCTCCTAATTCAACAACGTCCCCTTAGATTCTCCTTCGTAACGTGTTGATAATAAAAGAGCAGTCGGGTGTTTTGTTAAGGATGGATCAAGTGTACGGTGGGTATACAGGTCTATGTGGAAGTTGGCGTCGGTCGCACTGCAGTGAATTATCTGCTGCCTGTCAGGACATGTCGAAGGGCTCTCTTCACCGCCTCGCCATCTTGTGTCGACAACGTCCCGAGCTTGCGGACAATCAGAGCGTCGTCCAGGGTGAAGAGCTTGAATCGTACCTTGCAAGGAACATTGAGCCCGGCTTGCTGCCAGCCCTGAATTGCTACGTCGCTCGGCCAATCGCTCCCGGCTGAGGTAATCATTGCCAGGATCGATTGCTCATGACTCCGATTGAAGTCCGCCGATGAGACTATCACGGCTGGCCGGCGCCTGGTGGCTCGGCGATCGGTGAAAGGAAAGGGGACGACGACTACATCGAGCGGCTCAAAGATCACGCCACGCTTCCTCGTCTTCAGGCGAGGACCATTCGCTAAGAACCTCGGAGAGACCCTTCAGGTAGTTGTCCTGCCCCGGCGTCACCTTGTGTACCACTAGATGATCATCCTCAATCTCGAAAGCAATCACGTCACCGACGTGCAGGTTGGCCGCCTCACGAATGCTCTTGGGGATCGTCGTCTGTCCACGCGTTGTTATCTTGGAGAGTTCCATATTCTTATTTTACTGCAATTCTGATTTCACAGATAGTAAGACATAACGTGCCCGAACGGCAATCCTGACTTGGCTGTTTCGCCTTTCCGTCCAGATTAGCTGCCATCGGTGACAGAAGAGACACTCATTGTCGGTGCACGCGATGGCAGTCCGACTGAAACGCGCCGGGGAAATTCAACTATCGTGTATTGAAATGCAATTATAGGAGCAGCAGGTGGCGGCACAAGCAGTTACAGCGACAGTTGCCACCCGAAAGACAGCTGACTCCTGACAGATTGGAGTTACTTTGAGACAGGGGAAGCCTCCGTCGAACAATTTTCCGGATGAATTGCCAAGCCGAGCCCGACGGATGGTAATATCGCTGAGGCGTACTGGGGTGGCAATACCATGGTGTGACCGACCGGCCGTCATTTAGCCCCGGCTGTCAGATGTGATCATTGGATCGGACGGACGGCGCAAGATTGTAAGGGATTGATAATTTGGGACTAATGGAATCCGGTGGACTTCTTTGGATGGAATTTGGTGGACGAGAAGGGGATCGAACCCTCGACCTCGGCGTTGCGAACGCCGCGCTCTCCCATCTGAGCTACTCGCCCAGGCTGAACGGGTCTGTTTAGCATCTCGGCCTGAAATGAGTCAAGCCATTTAGTCGGCCGAGGCGGACCGCTGGCAAGCCGACCGTGTGCTGCCGGCAGGTGACAATCCCTACCACTCGGCAGTCCCCTCTTTCGGTTCCTGCAGAAATCTCTGCCCTGCCCCTTGAAACATTGGTTCGGGTAGGATAGACCTTTGTCCTGGAGCCGCCCTGGAATAGTGACACCTTTTGCCTATAGGTCCTGTTCATGAAATTTTTCCTCACCAACGATGACGGCTTCGATGCCCCCGGGCTCCAGGCGCTGCTGGAGGCGGTCGAGGGTCTGGGGGAATGCGTGGTGGGGGCGCCCCACGAACCCCTGTCGGGCTGCAGCCACCAGGTCACTACCCATGAGCCCATCCGGGTGGAGGCTCGCGGCCTCTCGCGCTACAGCCTCTCGGGTACGCCCGCCGACTGTGTGCGTATCGGCCTGCGCCAACTGGCGTCCAATGCCGACTGCGTACTGTCGGGAATCAACCAGGGAGGGAACCTGGGGGCGGATGTCTACTATTCCGGCACGGTGGCGGCCGTGCGGGAAGGCGTGCTGGAGGGCGTGCCCGGCATTGCCGTTTCCCAGTACTGCAAGAAAGACTTTCCCATCGACTGGACCCGCTCGGCCCGATGGGTGCGTCCCCTTCTGAGAAAGCTGTTGCAGGCCCCCTGGGCCGCCGGGACCTTCTGGAATATCAATCTGCCCCACCTGGAGCCCGGCCGCCCCGACCCGCAAACCGTCTACTGTCCCTTGGATCTGTCCCCCCTGCCGGTCATCTATCGAATGGAAGGCAACGGTTTTCTGTACGACGGAAACTACCACCAGAGGCGGTGTGATCCGGGAACGGATGTCGATGCCTGTTTTCGGGGGGATATCGCCGTGACCCAGGTTCGGCTGGCGTGAGCCGTTGCTGCAGGGACCCGGTGAAGCGGGGCAAGCGACCCTGATCCCTCAAAGACGCTTGTCGGCCTGCCCGGACGCCAGGTAGCGCTTGGCGCAGGCCTGCACCATGGAGACCATGCCCATCAGCCCCATGCTCTTCCCCATGGAGAGGTCCTTGCCGAAGATCCGGTAGACCAGCTCACCCGGAACCTGGGCCAGCCTGGAGGCCGGCTCTCCGGACAGGGTCTCGTCCAGGATGACCGCCATGCACTTGGCAGAGATCCCCTGGGGGTTCTCGACGGCGAAATGGAACTTCAGCGCCTGGCTGGGAAGCTCTTCGCACCAAACGTAGGCCTCCGACTCGCAGGCCGGCGTCAGGTGGGATTTGGGAAAGGGACGCGTGGCAATGGACTCGGAAACCACCTTGAACCGGGAGGCGATGTCGATGAGCATCTGGATGCGCTCGTCGCGATCGCCCGCCAGGTCCAGGTATTCCAGCAGCATCGCCAGTCTTTCGGGATAGGGGTCCATGATCACCCAAGCGCAACCGTGCTTTCCGCGACTGCGCCGGCCTTGCCGGGAATCGCGTCTTATGGCCTTACAATGGGCACGTTGACCAGGTTGCCCCACTCCGTCCAGCTCCCGTCATAGTTTCTGACTTGCTGGAAGCCGAGCAGATAGGTCAGGACGAACCAGGTGTGGCTGCTGCGCTCCCCGATCCGGCAGTAGGCCACGATATCGTCCCCGGCCTGCAGATTGTTCTCCCCGGTGTAGATGGCTCGCAGCTCGTCGGCTGATTTGAAGGTGCCGTCCTCGTTGGCCGCGCGCGCCCAGGGAATGTTGGCGGCTCTGGGAATGTGGCCCCCGCGCAGGGCGCCCTCGTTAGGGTAGGCTTCCATGTGCAGCCGCTCGCCGGTATATTCCGCCGGGCTTCTCACATCCACCAGGGGTTTTTCGGCCTGGACATGCGCCAGCACCTGGTCTCGAAAGACACGCACCTTGCTGTCGTCTCTTTCCGGGGCCTGGTAATCGCTGGAGGGATAGTTGGCGGCCTCGGTCACCAGCGGCCGCCCCTCGCTTTGCCATTTCAGGCGCCCCCCATCCATGATCTTGGCATTGGTATGCCCGAACAACTGAAACACCCAGAAGGCGTAGCAGGCCCACCAGTTGCTCTTGTCGCCGTACAGCACCACCGTCGTCTCCCGGGTGGCGCCGATCCGGCGCATCAGGGCTTCAAATCCCGACCTGTCGAGATAGTCCCGTCGCAGCGGGTGGTTCAGGTCGCGGGTCCAATCGACTTCCACGGCTCCCGGGATGTGCCCGGACGCATACAGCAGCGGGTCCTCGTTGGACTCGGCAAACCTGAGATTGGGATCGTTCAGATTCTGTGACACCCACTCGGTCGACACCAGGGCGTCCGTGCTGGCGTATCCTCGTTCTTCAATGGCAGACATAACGCGTCCCTCCTTGTAAGGTTTTTCAGAGTTATACCATAGACTTTGCCGGTCGTCCTTCGATCCGCCCCTGACCGGGATCGAATTGCGCTCGAACGGGCCTCACCAGCCCACGGGCTGACCGCTGTTCTGTTCATCCAGCCACTCCCGGAGTGGAGCAAAGTAATCCAGAATAGCAGTGGCATCCATCTCCCGTTCTCCCGTCAACACCTCCAGCGCCTCCGGCCAGGGGCGACTGGCCCCCATGGAGAGCATCTCACGCAGGCGCTTTCCGGCAGGCCGGCTCCCATAGATGGAGCATCGATGGAGCAGGTCCTCGCAGGCGGCTTCCCGAGCCAGGGCCCGATGGAATTGAAACTGCAGGATTTGGGCCAGAAAGTAACGGGTATAGGGCACGTTGGCCGGCACGTGGTACTTGGCACCCGGGTCGAAATCTCCACCGCCGCGGGCCACCGGGGGCGCGATGCCCTGGTACTTGCCTCTCAGTTCCCACCAGGCCTGATTGTAGCGGTCGGGCGGGATTTCACCGGAGAACACCTTCCAGCGCCACTGATCCACCAGGAGGCCGAAAGGAAGGAAGGCGATCTTGTCCAGCGCCTGGCGCAACAGCAACCCCAGGTCCTTGGAAGGCGGGGGCGCCTGCTTCAGCAAACCCAGCCGTACCAGGTAGTCCGGCGTGATCGAAAGCGAGATGGTGTCGCCCACCGCCTCGTGGAATCCATCGTTGGCGCTCTCCCTGAAGAGGACCGGCTGCTGGCTGTAGGCTCTCTGGTAATAGTTGTGACCCAACTCGTGGTGGATCACGTTGAAATCCTCGGCGGTGGTGTCGATACACATCTTGATGCGCAAATCCTCGCGCGAATCGACGTTCCAGGCGCTGGCATGGCAGACGACCTCCCGGTCGCGGGGTTTTTCGAAGAGGGATCGGTCCCAGAAGCTCTGCGGCAGGGGGGCGAAACCGAGCGAACTGAAAAATCCCTCCCCGTAGGAGACCATCTGCCTCGGAGTGGTCTTTCGAGACTGAAGAATCTCGGTGAGATCGAAGCCCGGATCGGTTTCCCGCGGCGCCACCAGCGGGAAGACGTTGGACCAGGTCTGCGCCCACATGTTCCCCAGCAGGTGGGCCGGTATGGGACCGTCGGCGGGAACCACCTCCGGCCCGTAATGGGCTCGCAGCCGCTGTCTCACGTAGGCATGCAGCGAGAGATAAAAGGGCCGCACCTGCTCCCACAGGCGATCCAACTCTTCAAGAAAGGCCTCCGGTGGCATGTCGTACTTGGCCCGCCACATGGCGCCCGTATCGGAAAATCCCAGGCTGCGGGCTCCCTGATTGGCCAGTTCCACGTACCGCTGAAAGTCCTTTCGCATGGGAGGAGCAATGCCTCTCCAGCCAATCCAGGCCGCTTTCAGGGTTTCAGGATCGCGGCTGGCGGCCATGACCCGGGAGAGGTCCTGCAGGTTTTGACATTCATCGCCGGCCTCGCCGCAAACCTTCCCTTTTCCATAGGTGGATTCCATCGACGTCACCAGCCGGGTGAGCTCCTCGCTGGCCTTGGGATCGGGAGGGGCGGCCAGCGTCAGCGACAATCGGAGCATCTCCAGCTTCCTTGCCAGTTCCCTCGGCAAGCCGTCCGTCTCGAATCCCGCCGATTCCTTGGCCAGCCTGGCGGTGGCCTCGATGGCCCGCTTGCTGGCCAATGCAGCCAGAGCCTGGGTGTCGCCGGTAATGTAGGTCGAGCGGACCCAACTGGCGCGGGCGGCCTCGGTCCACAGCGCCAGCAGGTGTTCCTCCGCCTGGCGCACGAACTCTTCGGCCTCGGACGCAGTGGCCCCGGACACATCCGGCGATCCCGCCGGCGCCGGCAACACGCCGGACGCAAAAGCCATGAAGGCTCCAATGACAACCATCCATCTCTTCAAGAGAGAACTCCTTCTCCGGCCGCTCCGGCCGGACGCCCCACTCAGTTTATAGTCTGGCCGTGCCTCCCTCAATGTTTTTGCACCTGATTGTCCCTTGTGCTTGCGTAGCAGGCAAAATAGACTGGTATGTATGGGCTGAAGGGCCGCCAGGGCGCCGTCGGCACGCCCGGTCGAGAGGAAAGCATGCGGGGCTTCAACATCGTCGTCTTCATGACGGCCTTGTCCCTTGGGACCGGACTGATCGGCTGCCGGGGCGAGGCCGGTGCGAAGAAGGCCGCACCCCTGTCGCAGGCCGCTTTGCCGGACAGCGGCGGTCCCCCCGAAACCATCAGTATTTTTTCGGTAGAGAAGGGAGAGTTGGTCATGGTGAACAAGGTAGTCAAGTCCGAGGAGGAGTGGCGCGATATGCTCACGCCCCTGCAATACAACGTGACCCGCAGAAAAGGGACCGAGATGGCCTTCAGCGGGAAGCACAATTTTTCCAAGGAGCCGGGCATCTACCAGTGCGTGTGCTGCGGAACCGACCTGTTCACCTCCGACACCAAGTATGACTCGGGATCCGGTTGGCCGAGCTTCTGGGAGCCCATCGCTCCCGAGAACATCCGCACCGAGACCGACAGGGCCTACGGCATGGTCAGAACGGAAGTCCTGTGCAATCGCTGTGACGCCCATCTGGGGCACGTTTTCAACGACGGACCCCAACCGACCGGCCTGCGCTACTGCATGAATTCGGCTGCACTCAGCCTCAAGAAGAAGTCCGGGTGACTCCTTCCCTCATCGAAATCGGCCGCCAGGTCGACTTCGTTCCCCGATCCCCGCCGCCACAGATGGAAGCCTTTCGGGGTCACCACCTCGCCCGCACCGTGACCGGCCCGGTCAAGTTCGGGGTCGGGCTGTTCCGGCTGCTGCGAACCGGGCTGAAGCGGGCCTGAGACCTCTGCGGCAACCGGAGGGCTGACTGCCCCGCCGGACCGGCGACTCTGTTTCCGTGCCATGGCTACTTTCGCAATCGGCGACATTCACGGATGCTTTCGGACCCTGCGGCAACTGGTGAAAGCAATCCGGTTCGACCCTGACCGGGATCGACTTTGGCTGGTGGGCGACCTGGTCAACCGCGGACCCGGGTCCCTGGAGGTCCTTCGCTGGGTGAAGGAGCTTGGAGATCGGGCCGTCTGCGTTCTGGGAAACCACGATCTGAAGCTGCTGGCCTGCGGCCTGGGAATTCGATCGTCCCTGAAAGCCCCTCAACTGAGCTCGATACTGGCTGCCGGGGACCGCGAGGAACTGCTCGGCTGGCTCAGAAGCCGGCCTCTGGTCCACCGCGAAGGAGGGCATGTCCTGGTTCACGCCGGGCTGTTGCCGGGATGGACGGTGGAGGAAGCAATCCGATTGGGAGAAGAGATTCGAGGGCGCCTGATGGGCCCGGGAGCCGTGGAGCTGTTGCAGGTTCTGTCGGCGAGGGACCTGTCGGAATTCAAGGAGAAAGAGTCCGGATCATTGCGACTGGCGACGGCGCTCCGGGCCATTACCCAACTGAGGACGCTCAGCCCCGACGGGAGCATGGACTTCGACTTCGTGGGTCCGCTGGCGGCGATGCCGGACACCCTCATCCCCTGGTTTTCATTTCCGGGTCGGCGCAACCACTCCGCCACCATTGTCTTCGGGCATTGGGCCGCCCTGGGAGTGTTCCGGGCGCCTGGCATTGCAGGGCTCGACAGCAACTGTGTCCGGGGAGGACGGCTGACGGCCCTGCGATTGGAGGACGGCAGGATATTTCAGCAGGAATTCGACGACTAACCTCACTTGAATTCCCCCAGCACGGAATGCAGACTGCTCTTGGCGTCTCCGAAGAGCATGCGGGTGTTGTCCTTGTAGAACAGGGGGTTCTCGATCCCCGCGAACCCGGCTGCCATCGACCGCTTCAACACGATCACCACCCTGGCCCGGTCAACCTCGATGATGGGCATCCCGTAAATGGGACTTTCGGAGTCGTCCCTGGCGGCGGGGTTGACCACGTCGTTGGCTCCAATCACCACACAAACGTCCACCGTCTCCATGGTGGGGTTGACGTCCTCCATCTCCACCAGGAGGTCGTAGGACACGTTGGCCTCCGCCAGCAGGACGTTCATGTGTCCCGGCATCCGGCCGGCGACCGGATGTACGGCATAGCGGACTTCGCAGCCATTGTCCTCCAACAGCTCCCCCAGCTCCATCACCCCGTGCTGGGCCTGGGCGACCGCCAGGCCGTAACCCGGCACGAAGACCACCGATCGGGCCGCTTCCAGGATGAAGTAGGCATCCTTGGCCGAGATGGGCCGGGGGTCGCCACCGGTCCCCTTGCGGGTCTTCCCGGCAGCCGCTCCGAACCCGCTGAACAGCACGTTGGTGAGAGACCGGTTCATGGCCTTGCACATGATGTTGGTCAGTATGAGACCGCTGGCTCCCACCAGCGCGCCGGCGACGATCAGGATGTTGTTGAAGATCACGAACCCCGCCGCGCAGGCCGCCAACCCGGAGTAGCTGTTGAGAAGAGAGATCACGACCGGCATGTCGGCCCCGCCTATGGGGGCCACCACCATGACGCCAAGCAGAAAGGCCAAGGCCATCAGGACCAGGAAGAGCGTCTGGCTCTCCGGGGAATCGAGCCCGTAGACCACGCCGCCCAGGCAAAGGAACGCCAGCAACAGGAAATTGATCGACTGCTGACCGGGGAAAAGCAGCGGCCTGCTGAGGCGAAAGGATCGCCAGCCGATCTCCTTGAGCTTGCCCCAGGCCACCAGGCTGCCGCTGAAGGTGACCCCGCCGATCACGACCGCCAGCAGGATGGTCACGGCGCCCAACGGGTCCTGGACAGGCTGGCGATGGTAGGCCTCCCAGCCCACCAGCAGGCTGGCTCCCCCGCCAAATCCGTTGAACAGCGCCACCAGTTCCGGCATCTCGGTGAGCTGCAGGCGGGTTGCCGCCAAGGACCCTATGGCTGACCCGACGAGGACTCCTAGCAGGATCCACTGGTATTCCACCACCTCCGTATGCAGCAGGGTGACCACCACCGTCAGGAACATGGCGCCGGCAGAGGCCAGGTTCCCCCAGCGCGCCGTCTCGGGGGAACTCATCAACTTCAGGCCCAGGGCAAACAGGAAGGCCGCCAGCAGGTAAGCCAATTGGATGTAAACGCTCACTGGCGGCCACCGCGCTTCTTTTTGAACATGCCCAGCATCCGCTGTGTCACCAGGTAGCCCCCGACCACGTTGATGGTGGCCAGCGTGACCGCGGCCGTTCCCAGGCCGATGCTGAGAGGGGTGTTGTCGGCGGCCCCGGCGGCCAGCAGAGCTCCGACCAGCGTAATTCCGGAAATGGCGTTGGACCCCGACATCAGCGGGGTGTGCAGCGTCGCCGGCACCTTGGAAATCAGCTCGAGACCCAGGAAGACGGCAAGCATCAGGATAAACATCAAAAAGATCAGGTCGCCGGACATGGACTCTCCTCAGCGATTGACGGACGGGTTGATTCCCTCGTACAGAATGCGGCCTCCATGGGTAACCAGGCAGGCGCCAAGCACCTCGTGGTTCAAATCCAGCTTCAGTTGGGGCTTGCCTTCTTCCAGGCATTCCTGGATGAGGTGGAAGAGGTTGCTGGAATACACCTGGCTGGCGTGAGCGGCGACACGGCCGGGCAGGTTGGCCAGGCCGATGATTTTCACTCCTCCAGTTTCGGTGATTCGATCCACCATCGAACCTTCCACGTTGCCCCCGCGCTCCACGGCCAGGTCCACCACCACGCTGCCCGGTCTCATTCGGCTCAGGGTCTGCCCGGTGATCAACCGGGGGGCCTGGCGGCCAAAAACCTGGGCGGTGGTGATGACGACATCCGCCTGAGCGCAGACAGCGGCCAGCGCCTCCTGCTGACGATCCAACTGCTCCCTGGAGAGAGCCCGCGCGTAGCCCTGCCTGGTCTCTCCCGTGCTGCCCAGTTCGATCTTCACAAAGCGGGCTCCCAGCGACTTGACCTGCTCTTCCACCACGGGCCGCGTGTCGTACGCCTCCACCCGCGCCCCCAGCCGCTTGGCCGTGGCGATGGCCTGAAGGCCCGCCACTCCGGCGCCGAGCACGAAAACCCGCGCCGGAAAGATGGTGCCGGCCGGAGTCGTCATCATGGGGAAGATCTTGTCCAGCGCCTCGGCTGCCAGGATCACCGCCACATACCCGGCCAGGCTGGCCTGGGAACTCAAGGCATCCATTTTCTGGGCCCGGGTGGATCTTGGAATCAGCTCCATGCTGACAGTGCTGATCCCTCGACTCCTCAGAAGCTCAATCAGCTCGGAAGCCTGAAACGGATCCAGGAAACTGATGGAAAGGCATCCCTCTCCAAGGCGGGACACATCTTCCGCGGGAAGGCAGCGAACGCCGGCAACCAGGTCGGCAGCCGCCAGCATGCTCTCACGCTGGGACGAAATCTCGGCCCCGGCCGATCGATAAGCCTCGTCCGGGCAGCCGGCCCCCGATCCCGCTGAAGCTTCCACCGCAACCTCTATCCCCTTTTGGACCAACTGCTCCACGTGGTCGGGAATCAAGGCGACCCTCCGCTCCCCCTGAAT
>JAJECY010000259.1 GCA_022821775.1 Acidobacteriota bacterium | reverse complement strand
GCGAGAGGGCGAAGCCCGTCTTCGAGCCGGTGGGGGGCCAACGCGGCGTCGCGAGAGGGCTCCGCCCGCAGTTGAAACGGAAGGCCCGCCCTGTAGGCGGCAGCCAAGCCGTCAGCCGGCCGGCGCCAGCGGTCGACCGAGCCGCCTGAAGAGACGAAAGAACCGGCGGGTGCGCTGGCAGTCGCGGGAAATCTGATCCCTCAACTCATGCAGCGACTCGAACTTCTCTTCGTCTCTCAAGCGGTGGAGGAAGGCCAGGCGGAGATGAGCCGGTGGGTTCTCCAGGCTGGTGTCGATGAGGTGGGTTTCCACGGTGAGGCCCTTGCCGTCGACGGTGGGGCGCCAACCGACGTTGGTAACCGAGGGATAGGTCAGACGATCGACAGTGGCCTGGGTGACGTATACCCCGGGGCGAGGAATCAGTTCGTCCCCGGGGCGCAGGTTCAAGGTGGGAAACAGGGATTCCCGTCCCAGGCCGCGCCCGGGCACAACCTTCCCTTTCAGGCTGAAAAACCTCCCGAGCAGGCGATTGGCGCTGCTGATCCGCCCGGCACGGATCAACTCTCGTATTCGCGTGCTGCTGACCCTGGACCCGCGCACCACTACCTGAGGGCAGATGCGGACCTGAAAGTCGAGTTCCCGGCCGAGCTCTTGAAGCAGTGTGACATTGCCGGTCCGGCGAATCCCGAAGGCAAAGTCGCTACCCACGAAAACCTCCCGCGCCCGGAATACTCCGACCATGATCTCCCTCACGAACTCTTCGCCGGTCATCTGGGACAAGGCTTGGTCAAAGTTCAGAATGGCAAGCACATCCAGCCGGCTGGCGCCCAGCAGGCGAACCTTTTCCTCCAGGGGAGTGATCGCCCGGGGAGCGTTATCGGGCATCAGGAATTGCAGGGGGTGAGGCTCGAAGCTGAGCAGGACCGAACGGCTTCCCGAGGCCCGGGATGCATCGACCAGGGTGTCCAGGATGCGCTGGTGACCCAGGTGGAAGCCGTCGAAATTGCCAATGGTCAGCGAACTTCCGCGGTCTGCCCGATAGGATCTGTAGCCGTAGGTGATCTCCATGAAGTCAATGAAGGCGGGAAAGGGGAGGGAAGAGGCAGTGCAGCCTGGTCACGATTGAAGTCGTCGGGAACATTTCAGCCGGCCTCGACCGGATTGCTCAAGACCCCGATGCCCCCGATATCAACTTCGACAACATCGCCGGGTTTGAGCCAGTCGGTAGCTCCCGGGGTGCCCGTGAAGATCAGGTCTCCCGGATTGAGGGTGAGATAACGGCTGATGTAGCTGACCACGGTGGTGCAGTCGAAGATGAGATCGGCCGTGGTCTGTTGCTGTACCACCTGGCCGTTGAGACGGGTCTGCAGTTGCAGATTGCGGTGATCCAGCCCCTGAACCATGACCGGTCCAACGGGACCAAAGGTATCGCACCCCTTGGCGCGCCACCACTGCAGGTCCTGGTCGGGCCCCCGCTGCCACCCCCGCGCACTGACATCGTTGCCGCAGGTCAGAGCGAAGATGGACGATTCCGCCTGCTCGAGTGAGACGTTTCGGGCGGTCCGTCCAATCACCACAACCAACTCGCCTTCGAGGTGAACCTCATCAGCCTCGGCCGGAACAACGATCGGAGACTCCGGATCTTGCAGAGAATTGAAGGGCTTGTAGAAGATTTCCGGGCGCGAGGGCGCCGGTCTTCCCTTGAGGTGGCTCCGATAGTTTCGGCCCACTGCCAGGATCTGGCGCGGTTCGCAGGGAACCAGGGTTCGGACCTCGGAGAGTTGGTGAACAGTCCCGGTGGTACGGCGGGTCTCCAGGGGGTTGCCTTCCAGTTGGTGGAGACGATCTCCGTCCAGAATTCCATAGTGGACCCCGGCATCCTTGCGGTAGCGCATGAAGGCGGTCGTAGACATCATTCACCCGGGAGCTCTGCTCCCCAATCCTTGATTGAGACCTTGCGTTGCATACGGTTAAACCATTGACCTGGATCAGCTTCTTTGTGCCCCTTGGTGAGCGCTTTTCACGTTTGGCGATTTGAGGTGCATCCTCGCAAAAGAGCGTTCCGGGGGGTTAATCCTGGCCTTGGGAAGACTCCATGGTTCTCAAACGGCCCAGATCGGAGGTCAGAGCCACTTGACCGCTGAGCACCACGTTGCCGCAGGAGATGAATCGATAGCCCTGTTCATAGGCACGCCGGCACTCGTCCAGGGATTGCAGGGTGATCCCGGCGGCCTTCCCCGAGGGAGCCACCCGGCGGGGAAAGTCCGCCAGAAAGGCCTGAACCTCCGGATGCTCGATCTGACCGATATGTCCCAGCGCGGCAGAGGTATCCGTCGGGCCCAAGAACAGGACATCCACCCCCGGCACGGCTGCGATGGACTCCAGGTTCTCGATGCCCGGAGCCGTCTCGATCTGGACGATGACCAGGGTTTCCCGGTTGGCCCGGGGGAGGTAATCGCTCCAGGAAACCCCCTCGAAGTGAGGCCAAAGCGGCGAAACGCCTCGGGTGCCCTCGGGCGGGTACTTGCAATATTGCACGGCTCGCTCAGCCTCCTCGGCCGAGTTGACCTGCGGAACCATGATGGCGCTGGCGCCGATGTCGAGGGCCTTCTTGATGAGGTGGGATTCGAGCCCCGCCACCCGAATCATCGCAACGCACGACTTCCGGCGGCAGAAGAGCGGGATCCAGCGCACCGCCTCCACCTCGTAGGGGCGATGTTCCAGGTCGATCCACAGGAAATCGATGCCGGTATCGATAGTCGTCTGTGCCACGATCTCGGAGGCGTCGGCCAGACCGGCTCCCCAGGCAGCGCGGCCCGCCTGTAACAACTGCTTGACCCGGTTTTCAAACATAGGCAGACATTCCTCTCGCTCGCTATGAAGGCAGGATCGATTTCCCCTAACCGGAAGGATTATCGGCCCTGGAGGTCCACACGGTCAAATTCTGCAGATTCTTGGACTCTCCAGGGCGCATGACGAAACTCAACAGATAGGCCAGCCCGAAGAGAAAGATATTCGAGAACACGACGATCCAGAACTTGTCCGGCAGGACCTGCTTGAACGCCGGCATCAGCAGAGTCCCGCTGGCGGAGTCCGCGAACAGCCAGAAGCAGACCCCTGAAACGGTGACGATGGCGGCGATCAGCGCCGCTCGGCTGTGGACTCTCTCGGTCAGAAATCCCAGCAGGAAGATGCTGAGCAGCCCGCCGCTGAGGATCGAAAACACCAGGGTCTGCAAGTCCATCAACGTCTGGGTGCGGGCAAAATGGATGAAAAGCGCCACCGTTATCATGATTGCGCCAAAGGCCACCGACACCCAGCGGCCGAACTTGAGATAGTGCCGCTCGTCTTCCACCGACTTCTTGAATCGGCGGTAGAAGTCATTGGTCAGGGTGGCGGCCGAGGCGTTGATGCCGGAGTCCAGTGTGGACATGGCAGCCGCCAGCAGTCCGGATAGAACGAAACCGGCCGCACCGGCCGGGACCTGCGTCAGGACGAAGAAGGGAAAGGCCTGCTCGGCAACCAGGCTGTCCAGTTCCGCGGCGGGAAAGTGCTTGTAGTAGACATAAAGGGCCGTGCCGATGAAAGCGAAATAGATCCAGACCGGAATGGTCATGACCGTTGAGAGGACCAGCCCCTGCTTGGCGTCCCGATCGGTCTTCATGGCAATGTAGCGTTGGACGGCGTTCTGGTCGGTGCAGAGCAGTTGGAAGAAGATGAACTGGTAGACGATGATGAGCACCCAGACGGTTTGGTCATCCCAGGACCAGCCCGTGCTGCCGACCGCGAATTTTCCGTCGGCAATCGCTTCGGCAAAGATCTGTGACAACCCTCCCGGAATGAGATTGACGGCCACGGGAATGCAGATGAGCCCCCCGGCAATCAGGGCGATACCTTGGAGCAGGTCGGTGTAGATGACGGCTTCCAGGCCGCCGAGAATGGTGTAGGTGGCCACCAGGATGCCGAGCACCAGGATGACCCATTCCAGGGGGAAACCGGTCATGGGACCGAACGGCAGGCAGACGGCATAGAGAATGACTCCGGTGCGGAACATCTGAAACACCAGAAAGCCGGCGGCGGCATAGAGACGGGCCCAGGTGCCGAAGCGCTGTTCCAGGTACTCGTAGGCCGAGCGCACGTGCCCCCGGCGAAAGTAGGGCATGAACAGGAAATAGGCGACGATGGCCGGGAGGAAATAGAAGAAGTGGGCCGGCATGTACCGCCAGTCCTTGGCGAAGGTGAAGCCGGGAATGGCCAGGAAGGTCATCGAGCTGATGATGGTCGCCATCAGCGAAAATCCGACGATCCAGCCCGGCATGCTGCGATTGGCCAGGAAGTAAGCGTCAGCCGAACGGTTGCGGCGGGCCGTGTAGACGCCGATGGCCACCATCGCGCTCAAGTTGATGCAGATGGCCACCAGGTCGGGCCATCTCAACAAATGTTCTGAAACCATGTCCTCACGTCCGCAGGATGGGGATGGCTGCGATCGCTTTACTGCGCCGCCCGAGGCCCCGCTTCGTTATTGATCCGTGTAATCGACGCCTCTCTCACGACTATCCTGGCCACCTGCACCGGTTTCTGCGCAAGTCATCACAAGCTGTTCTTTCTCAGCACGTTGCCGTCCAAATTGTGAAGTTTTTCTGCCACAAAGTGCGTTGGGCGCGCCCCGGTGAGAGGGTTGGGTCAAGCCGGCGCGGGAAAGTCATTGACCGGCCACCGTTGCGGCATTATAGGGTTTCTCGACGCCTGAACCAAAAAAAGATTCCGGCGGAGCCTTTTGCAAAATTCCGCAGGAAGGGAACGTCGTGAATAGGGGACGTTGTTTAAATAAAGGAATAAATTAGAAACGCCCCAAATTAAGGGCTTTGATTAAATAACGCCACCAAAGGGCCCATTACAAGTTATTACAGTAAATAAAAAACCAACCGGTGAGAAATGCGGGTTTTAGTCCCATCTTCATCGGATCTCGAGGATCCAGCAGCAGGGTGGCCTCGGCGGTGACGAAAGCGGAACCCTTGATGGACGGCAGGATGCGGCCTTGGTCGAGGCGGACCGTGGCCTCGAACAGGCTGCCGATGATGCTCTCCTGCCGCCAGGTCTGTCCCGGGCCGAAGCGGCCGTCGGCAACCAGGCAGGCGACCTTGGCAGAGGTGCCGGTTCCGCAGGGTGAGCGGTCGTAGGAGCCCCCTGGGCAGAGAACAAAGTTCCTGGCGTCTGCGTCGGTCCGCCGCGGAGGAGCGTAGAGCCCGATGTGATCGATCTCCCGCCCGCCCTTGCCCGTGATTCCCCGATTGCGAAGCTCTCGCCTGATTTTCCAGCTAAAGTCGAGCAGGCGGTCGATGTCGTCCTCACGAAGCTGCAGCCCGTGATCCTCGCTCAGGAAGAACCAGTTGCCTCCCCAGGCCACATCTCCCGTCAGTCGGCCGTACCCCTCCAGATCGAGGGCCACCCCCTTGGCCCAACGATAGCTGGCTACATTCTCAATCACCACTTCGCCCGACTCCTGCAGGCCGGCGGCAATGGCGCCCGCGGGGGTTTCCAGGCGATGCCGGCCGGGCCGGATGCGGCCCAGGTAGCCCAGGGTGGAGACAACCCCGATTGCGCCGTGACCGCACATCCCCAGATACCCTACGTTGTTGAAGAAGATCACCCCGGCAGCGCTGTCCTCCTTGCAGGGCTCACAGAGAAGGGCTCCGACCAGCGTGTCGGAACCGCGCGGCTCGTTCACGACTGCCGAGCGAAAGGGATCGAAGCGATCGCGAAAGCAAAGCAGTCTTTCGGCCATGGGACCGGTCCCGAGATCGGGTCCTCCCTCCACCACCACCCGAGTCGGTTCACCGCCGGTATGGGAGTCAATGACGCGGATTCGTTTCATGGACCGGAAAACCGTTTGGATTTAGAGCTTGTCTGAAGCAACCCGGTTTGGCGCTGCATGCGACGGAGTAAAAAGAGTTATCCACGAAGACACACGAAGGACGACCAAGACACACGAAGTGAGACGCCGAGGGGAGCCGGCACCTTTCCGTGTTCCCGATACGCCATCCGG
>JAJECY010000194.1 GCA_022821775.1 Acidobacteriota bacterium | reverse complement strand
GCGAGAGGGCGAAGCCCGTCTTCGAGCCGGTGGGGGGCCAACGCGGCGTCGCGTGAGTGCCCCCCGCAGTCGAGCCGGTGGAGGGGGGGCAACGCCACGTTCCGAAGCCCGTTCCACCGGCGGTATTCGAATCCTCTTTTCCGGCCATTTTCGAGGGCGCATTGGTTGACACCCGCCGGCCGGATGGGATAGCGTTACGGTGCACTTGTATACCTAATGGAGGAGTGTAGCCGATGAACTGGCGAGTGGTTGCGGTTTCACTGGGGTCGATTTCGGCGATTCTGGCCGGTAGCCATATCCTGGGAGAGTCCCCGGTCGACTTTGAAAGAGAGGTTCAGCCCGTTCTCGAGGAAAAGTGTCTCGCCTGCCACACCGCCTCCGCACCCCAGAGCGGCCTGGTCATGGAGTCGCTCGAGGCCATGCTGGAGGGGGGCGAGAAATCGGGGCCTTCGATCCTGGCCGGCGACAGCGCCGGCAGTCCCCTGGTGCGCCACCTGCGGGGCGAGCTCGAGCCCCAGATGCCGATCGGTGGCGACCCGCTGCCGGAAGACCAGATCGCCCTGATCGCCAGGTGGATCGACCAGATGGCTCCTCCGGCAGGCCAGGACGGAGCCGCCCAAACCGCGGCCTCCCGTGATTTCGAGACCCACGTCAAGCCGCTGCTGGAGCAGAACTGCCTGGCCTGCCACAGCGCCCAGACCCACCAGAGCGGACTGGTGGTGGAAACGGAAACGGCTCTTCTGAAGGGAGGCGCGATCCAGGGTGCGGCCATCGTTGCCGGCAACAGCCGGGAAAGCCCCCTGATCCAGCGCCTGCGCGGCACCCGCGCTCCCCGCATGCCCATGAACGGGCAACCCCTTTCCGAGGAGCAGATCGACCGCATCGCCCGCTGGATCGACCAACTGGATCCTGCCCTGATGGCAGAGGCCGCGGAGGATTCCACCAAGCCGGGTTGGCCCTGGACTCCCGTCACCCAGCCCGAGGTCCCCTCGGTCAAGAACAAGCAGTGGGTGAGAAACCCGATCGATGCCTTCCTGCTGGCCAAGCTGGAAAAGCAACAGTTGGAACCGGCCGCACCGGTTTCTCCCCGCGGATTGCTGCGGCGCCTCTACTTCGGTCTGATCGGACTTCCTCCCACGCCGGAAGAGATGGAGCGGTTCCTGGCCGATCCATCTCCCGAGGCCTACAGGCAGCAGGTTGAAATGCTGCTGGCCGATTCCCGCTACGGCGAACACTGGGGCCGGCACTGGCTGGACCTGGCTCGCTATTCCGACACCCGCGGCGGAGCCATCGACGACCCCCAACCCCACTTGTGGCGGTACCGCGACTACGTCATCCGGGCCTTCAACCAGGACCGCCCCTACGACCGCTTCATCAAGGAGCAACTGGCGGCGGATGCCTTCCGGGCCTACGGGGACGAGGGGAAGCTGGGGCTGGGCTTTCTCGGCCTATGGGTCAAGGTTGAAGCCGAGGGGCCGCAGGGGCGGCGAAATTACATCACGGACGTGGTCAACACCACCGGCTCGGTGTTCATGGGGCTGACCCTGGGATGCGCCCAATGCCATGACCACAAGTACGACCCGCTTCCTCAAGCGGATTACTTCCGGATCGAAGCCTTCTTCTCTCCGGTGAATTTCGACAAGCAGGATATGGCCTTCCACCAGTACGAGATGCCGCAGCAGGACCCGGAGCGGTGGGAAGTCCGCAAGAAAGCCTGGAAGGAGCACCTCGAAAATATCAAGAAGAACGCCGAGGCTTTCGGTAAGGAGATTTCCCAACGGGCGATCGAGCACCAGTTGTTGGTCAATCCCCAGGACCTCAAGGACTGGGCCCACGCCGGCCAGAAGAAGATCCCCTTCCCCAAGGACACCTTGCGCAGCGAGGAAGAAAAGGAGCGGTCACGCAAGATCGCACTCATGACCGGCCGCTTCGCCAACCCCAACGTCGACGGTTACTACGACCCCAAGGCCTACGTGGTGAGGGACTCACCCCTGCAGCACAACATCGCCACCTACGTCCTGACCGGGGGCAATTGGAGACTGCGGGCCGAGCAGGTGAAGCCGGGATTCCTGAGCGCCATTACCGGCAACTCCGACCCGGTCGACATGGACGGCCTGGTGGGCAGCCGCAGGCAACTGCTGGCCAAGTGGATTGCCAGCCGTGAAAATCCCCTGACGGCCCGGGTGATGGTCAACCGCATCTGGCAGTACCACTTCGGCAAGGGCCTGGTAGCCACCCCCAGCGATTTCGGCGCCAACGGCAGCGGAACCGCCCACCAGGACCTGGTCGACTGGCTGGCCTGGGAGTTCATGGAGAGCGGATGGAGCATCAAGGAGATCCACCGGCTGATCCTGAACTCGAACGTCTATGCTCTATCCATGGTCCACCCCAGATCCGAGGAATACGAGAAGGTGGATCCCGACAACCGCTACCTCTGGGTCCGAGACCCGGTCCGCATCCCGGCGGAATCGCTGCGCGACACCATCCTGGCGGCCAGCGGCAAGCTGGAGCCGGCCATGGGCGGACCGCCCTTCTTCCCGGAGGAAAACCTGGAGCAGATGGCCCGGGCCGGGACCTGGTGGATATCCTCAGGTCAGAAGGAGGTCAACCGGCGGACCGTCTACATGATCCAGAGCCGCTCCTATCCGATCCCGTTGATCAAGGTCTTCGACGGACCCAACCTGGACGAGAGCTGCGTGGTCCGGGGGAACACCACCGTGACGCCCCAGGTCTTTTCGCTTTTCAACGGCGAATTCCCCCACCGGCAGAGCCGGGCCATGGCGGAGCGCATCCGGGCCGAGGTGGGGCCTGACCCGCTCAAGCAGGTGGTCAGGGCCTTTCAACTGGCTTTCCAGCGCGACCCCTCACCGGAGGAAAAGACCCGGAGCTTGGCATTTCTGACGGGATCCGGAGCTGCGCCCGAACACGGGGAGCACCTCTCATTGAAGCAGGTCTCCCTGGTACGGAATGGCGAACCCGGGCACACCGATAAAGGACCTGGAGAGACAGGCTCGCTTGCGGAACTCTGTCTCATCCTCATCAACATGAACGAGTTTGTCTACCTGGAATAGGCGGCGCCGGCGGCCGCTGCAGCACCTTTTTCATCCAACTTCGGAAGGAAGATCACAAGGAGTAACGGTCATCATGTCCAAGGGAGAGTTTGAATTCTGCGACCAGGTCGAGCAGTTCGATCCAAGGCTCGGCGAGATCGGCCGGAGAGATTTCGTCTACCGGTTCGGCAAGGGACTGGGAAGCCTGGCCCTCACCTCGCTCCTCTTCGGCGACGGCCGGCTGGCTGCCGCTGCCCGGTCCGAAAATCCCCTGCTCCCCAAGAAGCCCCATTTCACGCCCAAGGCCAAGTCCTGCATCTTCATGTTCATGCAGGGAGCTCCCAGCCAGATGGACACCTTCGATCCCAAGCCCAAGCTGAACGAGCTCCACGGGAAACCCATCCTCCGCAAATACGGGAGCCTGGAAAAGCGGATGTACGTCGGCAGCCCTTTCAAGTTCAAGCGGCACGGGCAATCGGGAGTGGAGATGTCCGACATGTTCTCGGAGCTGGGGACCTGCGCCGACGACATCGCGGTGGTGCGGGCCATGCACACCAGCTCGCAAGCCCATACCACGGCCACCTTCTTCATGAACACCGGCGTCACCATCCCGGGGAGTCCCTCGGTGGGGGCCTGGACCATCTTCGGACTGGGGACCGAGAATCAGAACCTGCCGGCCTTCGTGGTGCTTCCCGACAACCGTACCCGAATCTTCGGCGGTCCCATCAACTGGGCCAACGGCTACCTGCCGGCCGCCACCCAGGGAACGCTGCTCAACTCGGAAGGGGACCCCATCGTCGACCTGAGTCCTCCGGCGGGCGTCACCACCCGACGGCAGGAAAAAAATCTGTCCCTGCTGAACCAGTTCAATGAATCCTACCTGGACGTCCATCCCAGGAATCCCAATCTCCTGGCCCGCATGAGGAACTACGAGCTGGCCTTCCGCATGCAGGCCGCGGTTCCCGAGAGCCTGGACCTGAACAGCGAGCCCCGCAAGATTCGGGAAATGTACGGCCTCGACAACAAGATCACCGAGCCCATGGCGCGCAAGTGCCTGATGGCCCGGCGCCTGGTGGAACGCGGCGTGCGCTTCGTGCAGATCTACTGCGGCGGCTGGGATTCCCACGAGAACATCGCGGGAGAGCACAAGAAACGGGGGATGGAGACCGACAGGCCCATTGCCGCCCTGCTCAAGGACCTCAAGCAGCGGGGCCTGTTCGACCAGACCCTGGTGGTCTGGGGAGGCGAATTCGGAAGAACCGCCGACAACACCATGGACTTCTTCCGGACCGGTCCCGGGCGAGACCACAACAAGAACGCCATGGTGATGTGGCTGGCCGGAGCCGGCATCAAGGGCGGGACGGTGGTCGGCGAAACCGACGAGCTGGGAATCAAGTGCGTCGAGGACGTCTACCACACCCATGACCTGCACGCCACCATGCTGGGTCTCATGGGCCTGGACGACATGCGCCTGACCTACTACCACTCCGGAAGATTCAAGCGCCTCACCGACCTGGGCGGCAAGCAGATCAAGGAGATCCTGGCTTGAGTCGTGTGTCACGAGATTGACAACTTTCCTGACCGCGTCTATTCCGGGATTCATGTGGAGACCTGCTCTAGTACCGACCATCACCCCCTAACAGAAGGCTCCCCCGAGTCGCCGGCTGCAAGCTCGCCATAGCCCTCAAAGCGTCGTCACCCACTGCCGGATCGTTTTACCGGCTTCTGAGGGACAAGTTGTTCTCCTTTCATCATGAGGACCGAAAATCTCCATGAGACACCAGAGAGTGGACTTGCCCTCTACTCACCGGTCTTCCCCTGCCTCTCACGGCAATAAATCCCTCTTCCTACTGAATTTTGCAAAAGGCTCGGCTGCTTTGTAGAGTGTGGTCCCCGAGAGGTCACAGTCGGGACACCGACACCCCACCGTCTACGTCGGATGGCAATGAGAAACCAGCCATGAAACGAGTCCTTTCTGTTTTGATCGAACTCTGCCTGAGCGGGATACTTCTGGCGGCGCCGGCATGGCCGCAAGCTGGGACCCAGGGAGTGACCACCCCCATCGCAGGGACCGGGGAGCCTGACTTCAGAGGGGATGGCGGCCGGGTGGTCTCAGCGCAGCAACATGGCCCCAATGGTTTGGCATTCGACCGCCAGGTCGGCCAGTCCCCGATCATGACCGAGTGGACCATCGACACCATCGCCGGTCGAGGGGTCGGGGACAACGGCCCGGCAGTCCGGGCGCACCTTTACTATCCGAACGGCGTAGCGGTGGACAGCGCTGGCAACCTCTACATCGCCGACCTCTTCAACGCCCGCATTCGAAGGGTCGATACCAGGGGCGTGATTACCACCGTTGCGGGCACCGGCGCTGAAGGCTACAGTGGGGAG
>JAJECY010000300.1 GCA_022821775.1 Acidobacteriota bacterium | reverse complement strand
CCGTCAGGGCGCACTCAGGAAAAACCACCAAGCGGGCCTGCTTGGCGACGGCTTGCTCCACCGCATCGATCATCCCTGCAAGGTTGGCCTCCTTGTCCATCAAGGTGGGATCCATCTGCACTCCGGCCAGAGTGAATGTTTCAGGCATGGTGGCCTCCCGAGTGGGAAATGTGATGAATATGAGTTGGCATGCGCGTCCCCGCACTCCTCGGAAGTGTCACTCCCCCCTTGAGGGGGAGTCGGCGGCGAAGCCCGTCTTCGAGCCGGAGGGGGGCCAACGCGGCGTCGCGAGAGTACATAGCCCGCAGTCGCGCCGGTGGGGGAGGTAACCGCTCCGGTTTTGAAATGCCTCGCCCCGAGTCGCTGCCGCCGGTCGCGATTTGATCCCGCCGGGGCAGATATGTTACAAGATGGGGTCGCATGACGAAAGACAGTCTCGCCGCGCCGGCCCTCACGCGGAGCGCCCGTAGCTCAGTTGGATAGAGCGTTGGTCTACGAAACCAAAGGTCGCAAGTTCGAATCTTGCCGGGCGTACCACTTTCCCATTTCCTGTTCAATTGCAGACAGCTTGCTTCGGCTGCGCGAGCGGCCGTTTCCATGGAGCCGGCAGCGGTCTCGACATTGGGCTTCAGCGCGCCCTTTTTGCATCAACCCCCGGGATGACCGGATGCTGTCAGACGGCGACTGGGGGATACAAACGGAGGTTGGAATCGATGAATGAGCGGAACCTCTCGGATCGGCGAAGCTTCCTGAGGAGTGTCGGGGCCGGGCTGAGTCTGGGCCTGGCAGGTCCGGTCGATGCCTTGGCTTTCCCCGGTGGATGGTGGCCCGGTGAATCCACTCCCAAGGTTCGATACCGCTGGGTCAGCGTCCGGGAAATCCATGGGGACGGCACCCACAACGCCTGGCCCGACATCTGCCGCTGGCGGAACCGCTATTACGTCGCCTTCAACTCCGGAGGCAAGAACCACGGCGGAGGCCACGGCCTCCTGGTGCTCTCTTCGGCCGACGGCCTCAACTGGGAGAGGGTGCTTCACAAGTCCGCGGGGGAGTGGGGAGTCCTGGAGAACACCACGCGCACGACGGTGTGTCCGAAGTTTCTTCCGCTCAAGGATCGGCTGATCCTGGTCTTCTACTTCTATACCGAAGGAGATATGGACGTCAGCCCGCAACGAAAGGCCAAACTGAAGCGCCGCTGGCTGAGTCTGAAGGGATCGGAGGAAAGCTTCGAACGGTGGGTCGGCCACCACAATACGTCCTTCCGTACCGGGGTCAGCTACAGCGAGGACGGTCGCCGCTTTGAGGACCCTGAGCCCTTGCTGGACCCGAGTTGGCGGGTGTGGCGGCCCCAGACCTTTCAGGGGCGCCACTACATCATCGGCTATCGTTGCCACGGGCAGGAGTGGTCCTTTTCGCCGGAGCTCGAGAGCATGATTCCGCAGGCCGATACCTTTGAGATGTTCGAGAGCGCCTCGCTTTTCGGTTCGGCAGACGGTCTGACGTGGAGCAAGGTCAGCGATATCGCCGCCGAGGACAACGACGAGAGCGACTTCGACTTCGCCCCGGATGGCCGAATCCTGGCGGTGAGCCGGAAGGGCGCTTCCTCCAAGCTTCATCCCGGAGCCAGGCCTGGGAGTCGGCATGCCCTCGCATACCTCAGCCATCCGCCCTATCGGAGCTGGCGGCGGCTGCCCCTGGATCGAATGATTCAAGCCCCGGCGGTGCGCTGGGCCAGGGATCGATGGATGATCGCCGGCCGCTATATCGACGGCGAAACCGAGCAGGTTCACCCCCAGCGCCCCGACTATCCCCACAAGGCGCAGCGCTACGGGACGCGCATGTGGACCCTGGAGGATCGGACCGGAGCCCTGACCCAGGCGGTGACCCTGCCCAGTTGGGGAGACTGTTCCTATCCGGGCATGATCGAGGAGGCCAATGGCGACTTGCTGGTGGTCTACTATTCCCACTCGATCACCACGGACGGCCATCAGTACATTGGCGGCGGGCTGTGGCCCGGCAAGCTGCCACCCGCCTCGATCTATCTGGCCCGAGTGGTCAGGGAAGAGATAGGATAGGCCCTGCCGTTACTTCCTCCGCATCCTCTGCCTGCCATGATCGCCGGCGCCGCTCTGGTCGTGCCGCTGCTGGCCGGAGTTGCGTTTTCGTCCTCCCCTTTACCGATACAGAGCCGGGCGGGCTGCTTCGATACTCCGGAAGCCGAGGGAACGACCGTCTTCGGACCCATGCAGGAAGAAGCCCTTGTTTGGGACCGCTTCCTGCTTGGGTTCCTGGTCCGCAGGATTGCCGGTGAACAACTGGAAGCGTATCGGAAAGAAAGAGGAATCCCGCTTCAGTTCATGTGGAATGAGGAAGGCAGCGGAGCCCTGCAGTCGAGCGGCCGGCAGCCGCTGAGGCAGCCGGGAGCCGCGGGCAGTCTTCAGCCCCATCCCTGCGGTATGGCCGTCCAGACCTTTGTCAAGGATCTCGCGAGCCACGGGTTGTCCGATTGGCTGCTGCCCGACTGGGTGCTGGAGTTCAATAGAAGGGGAAAGGTCCTGGCTCGCTGGGACGTCCCGTTGAACGCCCCGATTCGGGCGGTGGAGGAGGATGCGGTCTGGGTAAGCTGGGATCCCCAGCCGCTCTGCTCCGACCAAAGCCTGGACGTAAAGGCCTACCTGGTGATCGGAACGGACGGAAGTCTCAGGGCCGCCTCCCGCCCGGGGCTCATCTCGGAGGGACGCAAGATCGAATGCCCCAGGAGCCCGGACATCCCGCATTCTGAGTTCCTGGTCTGCCAGTCCGTGCGAGACCTCAAGACCCGCAAGACCCGCAGATTGGCCTACCAGTTGCCCTGCGAGTGAGACCCGTCCGACCCAAAACGGTTTTTCGCCGGTCCTCGGAACGACGAGGCAACGGCATTGGCTGTTCCCGGGGGTCCGCCCGGGGAATGTTGGGATCGAATCCAAGTGCCGCGTGAGGAATCCTGGTGAGTCATCCGGACCCGTCCACAGACGAGCGTTTCATGAAGATGGCCCTGCGCCTGGCCAGAAAGGCCTTCTCGCTGGGGGAGGTCCCGGTGGGGGCAGTGGTGGTGGTGGACGGCAAGGTGGTGGGCCGGGGCTACAACCAGAGCATCGGCCGATCGGACCCCACGGCCCACGCCGAAGTCCTGGCCCTCCGCCAGGCTGCCAGGAGGGTAGGGAATTACCGTTTGACTTCGGCAACGATTTATTGCACCTTGGAACCGTGTGCCATGTGTGCCGGCAGCATGGTCTGGGCCCGGGTGCAACGGCTCGTCTACGGCGCCAAGGACCCCAAGACCGGCGCGGTCGACTCTAACCTCCGGCTGTTTGAATCGGAATCGGTCAACCACCGGGTGGCGGTGGTGTCGGGGGTCGGAGAAGCCCAGTCGGTGAAGCTGCTGCAGGAGTTCTTCCGGCTAAGGCGCTAGCCCTGTCCTGGAAGCCCGGGACACAGGCCGAAAATGCGGAGAGGTACCGAAGTGGTCATAACGGGGCCGCCTCGAAAGCGGTTAGGGGGTTAGTCACTCCCACGCGGGTTCGAATCCCGCCCTCTCCGCCATTCACTATACTTAACATTTTATATATCAATATGTTACATTTAAGAGTGCTGTAACTGATCCCCCATATGGTCCCCCAACCTTTAGGCCGTTGAAACTCCTTACACACCCTCAGTTTTTCTGATTTTCTGCATTCCGAGTTAAGATGCTGGCCTGAAATTGACAGCGGCCTGAGGAGATGTAGACACCGATGGCCGTCTGGCATAGATAATTCTCACCCTAGAGCCGGACCTATTTGGGGCGGAAGGTCACTTCTTCGCAAGGAGACCATCAGCTAGCCTGATTCTGCCAAACGTTGCTAGTCGGCGTTGCCATCGTCACGCCCAAGAGCTGTGTTTGAACGTTCTGTGCCATCCCGTTGTCCTGCCAAGCCCCGACGCCTTGGTTGCACCTACTCTGCCGCAGCACAGCGAACAGTGCCGTGCGGCACCTTGCCCACTGGTTAGGCCGAACGACACGACAACCCAACACGGGGCTGATCAAGTTCGTCTATAATGGCTCCAAAGCACTTCTGGAGGCGACCTTGGACGATCTGATTCTTCAAAACCTGGTGAGTGACTTCGCCGAAAAACGAGGTCTTACGAGCCTCGCTAGTGACAAGCTGTTCGAAGCATTCGTTGCTTCAGCCGTTCTCAGAAAATACCACCAGTCAGACATCACTGATGTTGAGGAGGGCGTTCTCGTTGGCGGAACCGGAGATGGTGGGTTAGATGCCGTCGCTATTCTCGTCAATGGGCGTCCGGTGTGCACAACAGAAGACGTTCAATTCCTTGCTGACAAACTACGGCGTCTGGACGTGGAGTTTGTTTTTGTTCAGGCCAAGACAGCCTCGGGGTTCAACTCCGCAGACATCGGGACTTTCGTGTTCGGGGTTAAGCAGTTTTTTTTAGCAGTGCTCGACATCTCCGCTTCAATGTCGTTCAGGGCTGAAATCCAAGCACTTGTGGCCGTGGCTCGCGACATTTACTCCAAGACGGTCCGAATGCAAAAAAACCCCAAGTGTTCTCTTTATTACGCTTCTACTGGCAAGTGGCGCGGCAGTCCCGAACCCAAGAGTCGGTTTGCTGATGGCGTGGCTCAACTTGAAGCCATGAACATATTTTCTTCTGTTGGGTGGCGTCCCCTTGACGCGGCACTCCTAAAGAAAACCTATCAAGACCTAGAGCGTAGTGTTGTAAAGGATGTTGAGTTTGGAAACCCTGCCGTTTTTCCCAACATCGCTGGCGTTGACGAAGCGTACATCGGATTGCTTCCCGGAAACGAATTCATCAAGCTCGTCACAACGGAAGACGGCACTCTTAATCGAGAGCTGTTTTATGACAACGTCCGCGATTTTCAAGGGAATAACCCGGTCAACCGCGAAATCGATCACACGCTTGCCGACGAGCAACGGCGGAACAGCTTCCCATTGCTAAATAATGGAGTAACAATTGTTGCTCGCTCCATAGACAGAACCGGAAACACCTTCAGGATATCGGACTTTCAGATAGTGAATGGGTGTCAAACAACGCATGTTCTATTCGAAAATAAAGACGCGGTAACCGAGCGCATATTCGTTCCCGTAAAGTTAGTCGCAACCGACGACAGTCGTGTGATTGTAGAGGTAATAAAGGCTACGAACCGCCAGACGGCCGTTCTCCCAGAGGCCCTTGAATCGTTAAGCGACTTCCACAAAAACCTGGAAGCATTCTATGCAGCCCGTGAAGGGGAGCAGAGTCCGGCAGACCGGATTCACTATGAACGACGCTCGAAGCAGTACTTCATGGACAATATCAGTCCTAACAACATAGTTACACTGACAGGACAGATTAAGTCGTTTGTTGCCATGTTCTTAGATGAGCCCCACAGCTATCCCCGGTATTACGGCGAGTTGCTCAAATCATACGAAGACAGGCTCTTTGTGGACGACCACAAACCAGCGCCGTATTATGCAAGTGGCGTCGCACTTCTTACGATTGAAAAACTGCTTGGTTCGAGAAAGATAGATCGTAGGCTGCGTAGCTACAAGCACCACCTCCTTATGCTCGTAAGAATGCTCGTGGGTGGTTACAACACCCCAAAACTCAACAGTAACGCCATTACAGACTACTCTCTTGGAGTTGTCGATGCTCTTCGCGCTCAGTCCACTGGTCCCAATGGACATGTAGCTCGTGCTGTCCAGGTGCTTAACCGCTCTATTCGGACGTTTCCGCCGGTAAGCAGTGCACCGCCGCACCGGCTAAAGGCGTTTACGGAGAAGTTGATTCGCGACTTGCACGCAGGAAAGACAATTACGGTTACTGATGACGCAGCGGCAGTGCCGGAGTTGGGTCGCCGCGAGAGCGGGAGAATACTTTGGTACAACGAGTCGAAGTATTTCGGTTTTGTCGAGAGAAGTGCAGGAGGCGACATATTTGTGCACGAGGGTGAGATCGGCCGGATCCCCTGGCACCTACGAGAGAGGGGTACTGAAGTCACGTATACAGTAATCGAGAGCTCCAGACAACCGGGAAGGGTTATGGCCGGAGATGTGATGTTGAAGGGTGAGGTCTCTGGAGGCAAGGAAGGGACTTCGTAATGTCTTATGAGACCAGCGATGAGTACACTTCGCCGTGCTGGCGCACAAGGTCCGCAACCAGATCAAGACAGCCTACCGGCGCTCGGACCTGTTCGAGCGGCGGCGTATCCTGATGAACGACTGGGCGCGTTACTTGGCCCAAGGGGCGTCGTTGGATGGGGCACGCTCCCGGAGAAGCTAGCGGCCGAGGTCGAAGCCCCGGCTCCGCTCCCGCCTCCGCTCCTCCCCCGCGCGGCGCATCATCTCCAGCGTGTGCGCAAGGTCACGGCGAGCTGCTTGTAGTCCCGGGCCAACAGCCGCACCTGCCTCGCGAGCTGCTCGACCTGCCGCCGCAAGTCCTCGACCCGCTCGGCCTGCTGCTTCTGTTCCCGCTCGTACTGCTCCGACAACTCTCGCAAGGCCTTCGTCAACTGCCGTTCCAATTCGGTCATACAGCTCCCTCACTTTGTCGAGAGCCTCACGGCAGGCCTCCCGCCCACTATCCAGGGCGGATGATCCAGCGTCCCCGGCGCCAGCACCACGAACCGCCCCTTGGGAGTCTCCTTCAGCCGGATTCCCCAGCTGCGCTGCTTCAACCGCTTTACGGTCTCCCGCTTCCGCTCGATCTCCACTTCCAGGGAGGCCCTGGTCTCGATCCGGCTCCGGATCCGCCACTCCAACCATTGCATCGCTCCCCAACTCCCCACGCAGATGCCGATCGAGAGTAGTGCTCCGATCACCAGCGGCCGCAGCCATCCCCACAGCAGCATCCCGCGCAGCCGCCCGATCGCTTTCTCCGTAGCGGCTTCGGTGGTCCGCCGCTCTTCGCTCGCGATGCGCCTCAAGTTCTCTCCGAGCCTGCGCAGCTCGCTGCCGGTCACACTCTCGATCTCTTGCCTCTCCCGCTCCAGTCTCTGCCGCAGCCGGGCCGACAAGTCGGCTGCGCTGGAAGTCTGTTTCATAGATCGCCCCCTTCAAGCGCCACCGGGACCCGCTCTCCGGGTCCCGCGCGGTAACGTAATGCTTCCCCTGGCGGGGCACCTCCAGGCCCGCCTCCCGCAATGCCGCCACCACGCCGGCCCGGTCCCGGACGGCCTCGCTCTCGATCCTCTCGACCAGGTAGTCCCGGATCAGCTCCCTCGGCTCGGGCTCGACCGCCAGGCCGGCCCGCAGCCGGGTCGCCTCCACCCCTGCCCGGTGCCCCGGCTGGACCACCCGCGCCCGCTCCGGATCGTCCGGGCGGCTCCACCCATGCTCGTAGTTGAGCGAGTCCCGCAATGCGTCGAAGGTCTTCTGCCATCCCGGTGGCGCGATGTTCAGGCTCTTCCCCGTCTCCAGATCACACCGCGCCGCCAGCACATGCACATGGACGCCGCCTCCCGTCTCCCGATGCAGCACCGCCGACCAGGAGTAACGCTCCTCTTCGAGCCCCGCCCAGGCCGTCCTCTCGAACTCCTCCAGCGTCTGCTCGATCTCGTCCTCGCTGGGCTCGTCCTCCGGCGCCCAGGCGATCACTCCTGAGGTGTAGCGGTACTCGAACTCCAGGCTGTCGGCCACCTCCGCCACCTGCCACGGGTCCCGCCGCAGCACCTCGACTTCTTCCCGCTCCTCCCCGGCTGCGTTCCTCTCCTCCAGCAGGTACTCGGCCGCCGCTCCCGCCGATCCCGATCCCCGGGCGAGGAACTTAACGTGCATCTCTCTCCTCCCCCCTGTGGACCCCGGACACCGCATCGAGCGCCCGCTCGATGGCCGACAGTTGCGCCACCACGGCCACCGCGTCGGCTCCCCGCTTGTGGGTGTTGGCCCAGCGCGCAATCTGGTTCAGGTTGTTTCCGATCCGCGCCAGCTCCCGGGTCCGCTCCCGCTCCACGGCGGCAGCAGCCGCCGTCCAGGTCCGGGTCCGCGCCATGGCCCGGCGCAGCAGCTCGGACAGCGACACGCCAGCCGCCCGCGCCTTGCCGCGCCACTCGGCCAGCTCGGCGGCCGACACCCGCACCGTGGCTGTCGCCTCTCGCGCCATAGAGGGTTCCGTCACTGGAGAGGGGGAA
>JAJECY010000197.1 GCA_022821775.1 Acidobacteriota bacterium | reverse complement strand
ATCCCCGACTCGTTTACGGGCGGGTAACCGGTTGGGGACAGGACGGCCCTCTGGCGCAAGCCGCCGGCCACGACATCAACTACATTGCCTTGACCGGGGCACTGCACGGCATCGGAGAGCGCGACGGTCCGCCGGTTCCGCCCCTCAACCTGGTGGGGGATTTCGGGGGAGGCGGGGTCTACCTGGCCCTGGGCCTGGTGGCCGGGATGTTGGAGGCGCAGACATCCGGCCACGGGCAGGTGATCGACGCGGCCATGGTGGACGGCGCGGCCTCCCAGATGACTTTCGTCTACGGCCTGCGGGCGGCCGGGCAGTGGACCGACGGTCGAGCCGAGAACACCCTGGACGGCGGCGCTCCCAATTACCGGGCGTACCAGACCAAGGACGGAAAATACATCGCCATCGGCCCGGTGGAGCCGAAGTTCTGGGCCGATCTGCTGCGCCGGATCGGCGCCGAAGAGGAAGACCTGCTCGAGTTGGAGGATCAATCGGAGTGGCCGCGGAAGTGCGAGCGCCTGGCCGAAATCTTTCGCACCCGGACCCGGGAAGAGTGGCGGCAGCTTCTGGAGGGGAGCGACGTCTGCTTCGCTCCGGTGCTCGACATGGTCGAGGCCCCTCGGCATCCCCACAACCGGGAGAGGCAGACCTTCGTGGAGGTGGAGGGTGTGGCGCAGCCGGCGCCGGCCCCACGCTTCAGCCGCACCCCCAGCCGGATTCAACGGACCCCGGCCAAGCCCGGCGAGCACACCCGGGATGCTCTGAAGGATTGGGGCTTCAGCGAGGCCGAGCTGGACCGGTTGCAGGGAGAGGGTGTGATCGGACGGAGGGCTGCGAAACCGCGGTGAGATTCAGGGTTGCCTACCGCTGTCCGTCGGTCGGGCGTCCGCCCCCCACCGCAGAAGCCTTCGCCATTCGGCTCGGGCTTCTGCGACTCCCCCTCAAGGGGGGAGTGATACTCGCGTTTTTTGAGGGGGAGTCGGCGAGGGCGAAGCCCGCAGTCGATCCGGAGGGGGGCCAACGCGGCGTCTCGTCAGAGATTACTAGCAGCGAAACTCTGGCGGTTGCTTTCGAGCGGGTTGAGTCCCTCGGGCAGGTTTGATGGCATGCCCTGTGCCGAAAGTATTGGACCTGCAATCTGCAGGAATCAATTTCCCCGCCTGAAAGACTTCCCCCGAAACAGGGCTTCAGCCCCGAGGTCCTCCTCGATCCGCAGGAGTTGATTGTACTTGGCGATGCGGTCGGTCCGGCTGGCGGAGCCGGTCTTGATCTGTCCGGTGTTCAACCCCACCGCCAGGTCGGCGATGAAGGTGTCCTCGGTCTCCCCGGAGCGGTGGGAGATGACGGCCGAGTAGTGGTGGGTCTTGGCCAGTTCAACGGCTTCGATGGTCTCGGTCAGGGTCCCGATCTGGTTGACCTTGACCAGGATGGAGTTGGCCACACGGTTCCGGATACCCTGCTCCAGTCTTCGGGTGTTGGTGACGAATAGATCGTCTCCGACCAGTTGCACTTTGTCGCCCAGTCGGCGGGTGAGCAGGGCCCATCCCTCCCAGTCGTCCTCGGCCAGGCCGTCCTCGATGGAGGCGATGGGATACTGGCGCACCCAGTTTTCCCAGAACTCCACCATCTGTTCAGCGCTCTTCTCGGACCCGTCCGACTTCCTGAAGCAGTAGCGCCCCTCTTCGTAGAACTCGCTGGAGGCCGGATCCAGGGCGATCAGCAGGTCCTCGCCCGGGCTGAAGCCGGCCCGGGCAACCGCCTCCAGAATGACTTCGATGGCTTCCTCGTTGCTCTTGAGGTTGGGGGCGAAGCCGCCCTCGTCGCCGACGGCCGTGCCGTATCCGCGTTTGGAAAGCACTCGCTTCAAGTGGTGGAACACCTCGACTCCCATGCGCAGGCTGTCGCTGAACCGGGAGGCTCCCACCGGCATGACCATGAACTCCTGGAAGTCGACGTTGTTGTCGGCATGGGATCCGCCGTTGAGGATGTTCATCATGGGCACGGGCAGCAGCCGGGCATTGACGCCTCCCAGATAGCGGTAGAGGGGCTCGCCGCAGGCCCGGGCCGCGGCCCGGGCCACGGCCAGCGATACCGCCAGCAGGGCGTTGGCCCCCAGGTCTGCCTTGTTGGGCGTCCCGTCCAACTCCAGCATCTGGCGGTCGACTTCCACCTGCCGGCAGGCATCCAACCCCAGCAGCGCGCCGGCGATACTCTGATTGACGTTGGCCACGGCCTGCTGCACGCCCTTGCCCAGGTAGCGCCCGGGGTCCCCGTCTCGGAGCTCCACGGCTTCGTGCTCACCGGTGGAGGCCCCGGAGGGGACGGCCGCGCTTCCGGTGGCTCCGCCTTCCAGGACCACGGTGGCTTCAACCGTCGGGTTCCCCCGCGAATCCAGAATCTCCCTGGCCTTTACCTCGGTAATGGATGTCATAAGCCTCGCTTCCGGCGGGATGGTCGTCCGCCTGGCGCCGTTCTCGCCGGCCGCATTCTAACTCAGGCGGAGGCGTGCGGGAAACCTTGGGCTGCGGGCGACTTCGGCTGGGACCTCGGCGTTGGCCCGCCACCGCATCAGCCTTCGCCATTCGGCTCGACTTCTGCGACTCCCCCTCAAAGGGGGGAGTGATACGCTCTTGGGAGGCCGTGCGATCGGGGACGCGGCCCTTGATCCGCCGCATTCGCGGCTAGGTCGGCGCAGAACTCACACGACCCCGGGCTTCCGCCCGGGGCTACACGAGGCCGCAGCTACGCTGCTCTACAAGGATGACCTGTAGGCGACTTTGTCTCAGGCAACCCACGGCAACCGCCGCATACGCGGCTCTCCCCTAACCCACAACGCTGCCGATGGAAAGGATTTTTCAAGATCATCCCCCGGGCGCCAGCCCGCGGGAGAATCGGGGACGTTGTTGAATTACTGGAATAACTTCCGAGAACACAGGAACCATTGATCCAAGCTATTCCAGTAATTCAACAACGTCCCCTTGCATCCTTGGCGGATTCCGTTTGAGACTCCTCCAACCCCTTAGTGTGACTTCGTGGTCCTTCGTGTCCCTTCGTGGATATTTTTTCCCTGCTTGCGGTTCCGAGCACCGGCCCGGCCCCGTTTGCACCAGTTCCGGGGGATGGGATAAGATCCGGCCGTCGAAGGTCCGCGCAATCATGCCCTGAAACGATGTCCTTCCGCAGGAGCCAGCCATGACCATTCCCATGGATCGAATCACCAGCATGCCGGCGTTTTCTCCCTACTATCCGCCGCCGCCGGTGCGCTATCGCAACGCGCGCTTTCAGTTCGTCTTCTTCCGGGCGGATGTCGCCGCCGTGGACCGCGTGCTCCCCGCCTGCCTGGAGCCGGCCGAGGACGGCTACTGCGTGGCCATCGGCATCACCATCCCCTGGGCTTCCAGCTATGGGGCCTTCGATGAAAGCGTCTTGACGGTCAAGTGCACCTTCCGGGGACAAACCGGGTATTTCGCCCCGGTGGCCTTTCTGAACTCCCGGTCCAGCATCCCGGCCGGACGCGAGATCTACGGCACACCCAAGGTATTCGCCGAGTTCGACTGCGGTATGGACGAGCGGGTGGCTTTCACCGATACCCGCCTGGCGGGGGCCTCGGTGTTGGCCATCCGTTCCACCTACCACCGGGCGGCCCGGGTGGAGGAACTTCCCAACCTCACGCCCTCCTGGCGCCTCAAGGCGATTCCCCGGGTGGACGGCAGCGGCGCCGACGTGCTCCAGTTGATCGACGGCGCCAAGGTGACCTCCGACGTCGACGTGCACATCTGCAGGGCCGGGGACGGGGTCGTCCAGTTCGACCCCTCCCCCATTTACGACCTGTCCGACTTCACGCCGCGGGAGTACTACGGCGCCTACTACCTGGAGCAGGACTACACCGAGGGGTACGGCGAGGTGGTCCACGACTTCCTGAATCCCGCCTGAAGCCAAGGTGGGCCATTCGTGCCAATTCGGGTCGAAAACCGGCTTCTACGGACGGGCTGAGCAACCGAGTATGGAACCAGTGAAGTTGGCGGTGGTGGGCGCCGGCCTGATCGGCAGCAGGCACGTCCGGCTGATCCACCGGCAGCCGGAGTGCTCCCTGGTCGGGATCTGCGATCCGGATCCCGGTCGCCGGCCGGTGGCCGAGGAGTTTGAGGTTCCCTTTTACCACGGCCTCTCCGCCCTGCTGGAGGAACAGCAGCCCGAGGGGGCCATTGTGGCCACGCCCAACGGAACCCACTTGGCCGTGGCCGAGGTCTGTGCCGCCAAAGGGGTCGACCTGCTGATCGAAAAGCCCATTGCCGACACCCTGCCCGCCGCCCGGAGAATCGTGGAGGTGGCCGCTGCAGCCGGCTGCCGGGTCCTGGTGGGGCATCACCGGCGTCACAATCCGTTGATTGGGGAAGCCCGCTCCCTGGTTCAAGGCGGCGCGCTGGGACGGCTGATTGCGGCGTCCATGATGTGGACCCTCCTGAAGCCGGCGGAGTACTTCCGGGTGGGCTGGCGCAGCCGGCGTCCCCAGGGCGGACCCGTCCTGATCAACCTCATTCACGAGCTGGACATCCTGCGCTACGTCTGCGGCGAGATCCGCCAGGTATATGCCCAGTCGGCCTCTCAGGCGCGCGGCCTGGAGGTGGAAGACACCTTGAGCATCACGCTGTCCTTTGACAGCGGAGCCCTGGGCTCCATCATCGCCTCGGACGCCACACCCTCGCCCTGGTCCTACGAAATCTCCAGCGGGGAGAACCCCTACTATTTTCACACCAGTCAAAACTGCTATTATTTTCTGGGCTCCGAGGGGGCCCTGGCCTTCCCCCGGATGGAGCTGTGGCGCTACGGGGACCCGGCGGCGGCCGGCTGGCAACATCCGCTGACCAAGGCCCGCCGCACGGTGGAACCAGCCGACCCGCTCGTCCTGCAGTTGAATCACTTCTGCCGGGTGGTGCGGGGCCAGGAATCCCCGCTGGTGGAAGCAGCCGACGGGGCCCGTACCCTGGCGGTGGCGCTGGCGGTCCAGGAATCGATAGATCGGCAGACACCCGTTCCGGTACCCGCGCAGGCGGACGCCGGCGGCGGATTCTCCGAAACGGCCCAGGGGCGGCAAGCCGGCCCTCCCGAAACGGAATCATGCAACTGAGCCCAAGCCAGATCGAGCAGTTCAACGACCGCGGCTACCTCCTGTTTCCGGGTTTGCTGGACGGCAGAGAGGTTGCCGCGCTGCAGCAGGCGATGCCCGAGATCCTCGGCCGCCCGGGACCGGAAGTCGTCCCCGAAAAGGACAACCCCCGGGCCGCCCGGCTGGTCTTCGGGGCCCATCTCTACTCCGAACCCTTCAGGCGGCTGTCGCTGTTGCCGCGCTTGCTGGGTCCGGCGCAGCAGTTGCTGAAGGAAGAGGTCTACCTGCATCAGAGCCGCATCAATCCCAAGCCGGGACTGGCGGGAGGGGCTTCCTGGGACTGGCACCAGGATTACGGCGCCTGGCACGTGGTGGACGGCATGCCCGAACCCCGCTGCCTGATGGTGGCCGTGTTCATCGACGACTGCACCCCGGTCAACTCGCCCCTGCTGGTGGTGCCGGGTTCCCATCGGGACGGGTTTCTGGACTCGATCCAGCTCCACCGGGACGCCGAGGGATATTCCCTCTACCATATCGACGAGGACACGTTTCGCCGGCTGGCGGAGGAGAACGGAATCGAGGCCCTGATCGGTCCGGCGGGATCGGTCTGTTTCTGCCACAGCATCGTGGTCCACGGCTCGGCCAACAACGTCTCGCCCTGGCGGCGGGCCATCATGTACCTGATCTACAACGCCGT
>JAJECY010000161.1 GCA_022821775.1 Acidobacteriota bacterium | reverse complement strand
CCGAGCCGAATGGCGAAGGCTTCTGCGGAGGGGGGTTCGCACAAGGCGAGCCAAGGGCGAGATCTTGTGCGCCGTCGCGGGTACGCACGAGCCAGGTTACAGGCGAAGGCCGGTGCGGAGTGTCTACAAAGCACCCGCTTTGCGGTAGATGCGCTTCCGGTAGGCTTCGTGGCTCTGCAGCGCTTCCTGGTTGACCTCGGTGCTGCGCCCGCGGTAGTCGAGCACGAATCCCCGGCGATTGGAGTCGGTGTTGTTGGGGCCGCTGCGGTGGACGGTGAGGAAGTGGTGGATGGAGGCGTCTCCCGGTTGGAGCAGGGCCGGGACTTCCGGGTAGATTTCGGGATCGGGAGGTTCGGAGAGGGCCTTGGTGAACAGGGGAATTTCCGTCTGGACGTGGGGAATTTCTCCCAGCCGGTGGCTGCCGCGGACGAAATGGACGGCGCCGTTTTCCAGGGTGGTCTCATCCAGGGCGATCCACATCACCAGGCCGTAGGGGGACAGGTAATTGAAGTAGGCGTTCTCCTGGTGATAGAGGGCCGGCGAGCCGACTCGGGCGGGTTTGTAAAAGACCTCGGTGGTAATGGGTTCCACCGGCTCCCCCAGACAGGCGCCGAGCAAGTCCAGGGTAGCCGGCCGCTGGAGCGCTTGCCGAAAGTATTTGTCGTAGAGTTCCAATCGGGAGAACTGCTTCAGCGGTCCGCTCCAGCCCGATTCATAGACCACGTGAATTCGGGGGACGGAGGGCAGAACCTCGGCAATGTAGCGGTCGATCTCCCGCTCCAGCCGCTTCAATTCCCTGGCGTTCAGGAATCCCTTCACCACCACGAATCCGTCTTTCCGAAACCGGTCGGCCAGTTGGTGGGTGTTCAGTGTTGAAGGCATTTCGTGCTCACTCCGATCGGTAGTTGACCTCCAGCCGCACTCCATGAAACTGCGCCCAGGCAGCCATCCCGGGCAGGCTTTCGGGCCGAACGGCCCCCGGCCTGGGGCGTGCGCCCTTGAGAGCCAACACCACGGTGTTCATTCCCTGGCGCAGGGGGGGAGCATTCACGGGATAGCTCACCCGATACTCGCCCTTGCCGGCGTCGACCACCGTTGATTGTCCGCCGGCCAGGTCCTTGCCGTTCACCCGGCAGACCACTGCATCCGGCCGGGCAGCGCTCCTCACATCCAGCACCAGCCTCATGGCGTCGAGCGTTCCGTTTTCCCTGGCCGAGGCCAGGTCGTCTCCCACCACCAGCGGAACCCTTCCCACGACCCCGTACTTGATGGCGCCCTCCCGGCTTACGGGCAGCGGCCTGCGGCTGGAGATATGTGCGTAGTAGTCGATCACTCCACCGGTGTGGTTATCCACGCAAAAAAGCTTGTTCCTGGCCGCCAGAGTGCCGCGCTCGCCGATATCGCTCAGGCAGGCATAGGACCGCCGGCGCGTCTCGTCCAGGTCCTGACCGGTCTTGTACTCGAAGGGCGTTCCCAGGTTCCACAGGTAGATGCCGTCGGCGCCGGTTCGGAACCAGTTGCTGGCCATGCCCCGCACTCCCTCCAGAAACCTTCCCGCGGACACGTTGTTTGCGGCGCTCTGGTTGATGCAGGGATAGACCAGCACGCCGTGGGGGTAGGCCGCGGCCGTAAACTCGGCCAGGGGCAGGCTGAAGGGGGCATAGCCGCCTCCGGCAATCAGAATGTCCACCAGGTCCTCTTCCAGCCAGCCCTCCAGGTCCAGCCCGATGTTCAGGGCCAGTCGGAAGCTGTCCGGCACTCGAGTCGCCAGCAGCAGCGGACGTCCCCGCCGCTCGGCCTGGCTGTCGGTGAGCTTGCGGATTCGGCGCATGAAGGCTGTCATGATTTCGACCTGGTCGGAGCTCACCGGCTTTCCCTGCATGGTGGGGCTGAAGAACACCGGGTGGCGAATGAAGTCCAGCTCGAATCCGTCAACGTCATAGCGGCGGGCGACCTCCTCGATGATCTCGAACTTGCGCTGCCTCACCTCCGGGTGGGAGAAGTCCTGGGAGGTGACATAGAGATCCAGAGAGGTGAGCCTGCCCAAGGGGTCCACCAGAAACTCCGGATGTTCCTTTTTCCAGGTGGTCAGGCCGCCTTCGATGAAGCTGTCGTGAACGTCGTTCATGCGGACCGAGGCCAGGATCTCCATGCCATGAGATCGGGCAAAGTCGATCACGATCTGCAGGGGGCCGCGGCCTGACCGGATCAACTGCTTCACGTTGGCGGTGACCTTGGACCAATAGGCGGGCGGCCCACCGTGGGCGTCGCCGTAGATGGGCTGGATCTTGCTGTCGTAGACCGGGGCGTCGGCCCAGCCCCCCAGGATGGACCAGGAAATGGTATCGACCTGGGTTCCGGCCAGGGGTTGCAGCCGGCGCTTCAGGAATCCTTCCGGGGTGCCGGCATCGTCGCGGGACAGCTCGTAGCTGTCGTCGTTGAAGATGATGCGGCGCTGCCTGGCAGCCGCTTCCACCCGGTCCTTCTTGGCCTCCGACCAGTTGGCCCGCGGGTCCGGAACCGGCCCGGAGCAGGAAAGGAATCCCGCCAGGGCCAGGCAGAGGCCGGCTCCCAGACTCAGGCTCATCTTGCGGCTCCGACTGCCCCTTGATCCTGGATCGATCATCCTGTTCACCTCCTCCTTTCACTTGGTTCGGTGCGAAACGAAACATCCGGCGGCAGGGTCTGCCGGCCCATTGGGGGGCTCTCATCCGCCAAGGATCAACGAGCAAAGCGCTCGATCCGCTCCTTCAGTTCCCGGTAGTTTTCCAGTGCTTGCCGGGCCTGATCGGACTCCCCGGCATCCCGGTAGAGTCTGGCCAGAAGGCGGTGAGCCACCGGATTGTCGGGCAGGAGCCGGATGGACTGGCGGGCAGACTCGATGGCCTTGTCCAGTTGTCCGAGCCTGCGATAGACCTTGGCCAGAGCGAAGTGGAGATCGGGAAGGGAAACCGTTCGGCTCTCCGGGGAAACGGCAGTCAAGTGGGAGAGAGCCAGCTTGGGTTTTCCGAGCTGCAGCAGCAGGTCCGCCAGCTCCAGGCGGGCCTGGCCGGCGTCAGGGTGATCTTCCACCTCCTGCTGCAGGGCTTGCAGGGCCTCCCGAAACTTCCCGGCATCCAGGTAAATGGCGGCCAGGTGGTAGTGAGCCCAGGGGTAGCGGGGATCCCTGGCCACCACCGCCTCGAACTGCCGGAGAGCCTTGCTCCTCATGTTCTGCTGATGGTAGGTCCGCCCCAGGTGCATCCTGGCCTTGAGGTGATCGGGGTCCAGTTCCAGGGCCTTTTCCAGGAGCCGGATGCCCTCTTGTACCGGCTGGCTGGTGGTGTTGCGGGCGCCCATCCCCATGGGATCGGTTGGGTCCTCGGTCTCGCTTCGCTGCTGGAGTATGAGACCCGCCACGCCGTAATGGAAGTCGGCTTTGGAGGGGTCCAGAGCCAGGGCCCTGCGCAGTTCGGGTTCGGCGTCACTGTACTGATTGAGCTGCAGCAGCGTCATGCCGTACAAGTGCCGGTAGTCGGCGTTCTCGCCGTCCTGCTGCACGGCTTTCTGAGCCGCCAGCATGGCCAGCAGATATTCCTTGCGCTCATACCGCTCTTTGGCCTCCAGGTAGTCCGCCGATTGAGCCTGGAGTTGGACCGCCCCGGGGAGGACAAGGGCAAGCGCCGGAACGGCCAACAGCCGGCACAGCTCCCTCCAAGGCAGGCATCTCGCCCGCTCTACCGGCGGGACCCATCTTCTATTTCCGGCTTTGGGCGGCGTAAGCATTCGGTGTTCCTGACCGGCAAGTCCCGGGCGTTCAGGGTTTCTTTTCGGCGACGATGCGGATCCAGTGATCGGCGAACTCGGAGTGGGTCATGAAGCCCCCTTCAAAGGGCATGTGACAGGAGCTGCACCGGCTGGCGGCCACCTTGCATCCCGAGGCCATTGCATGGTCGCCTCCGTGGCAGGACAGGCACTTGGAATCGTAGGAGGCGGGGGTTTGCACCAGGCTCTCGTGCGGGTCGTGGCAGGTCGTGCACTTCAACTGATCCCGGCTCTCGCTGTAGCACCGGCTCAGCACCAGGCGCTGGGCCGGAAAACGGGACACCTCCTTGTCGACCATGAACCTGGCAAGCGCCTGCAGGTCGTTGCCTCCCGGCGGCGCTCCGTGGCAGGCGCCGCAGAAATAGAGCTGCTCGATGGCCGGCATCCTTCCGGGGTTTACGACGGTTGAAGCAGCATCGGCCTCGCCTTGGGTCATGGCCTGGATATGTTCCTGCCCCGGTCCGTGACAGCGTTCGCAGTGGACGCCTGCCGAAGCGGGGTCCATTCGCTCAGGCGGCAGGTCGGCGTTCCGGGTGGTGTGGCAGGCAAAGCAGTGCTCTCGTTGAGGCGGACTCATCCAGTCGGCCAGGGCGTCGTAGGCGTTGTCGACCGGGTCTTCCAATCCGGTGGTGATGTCCAGCCCCCCGGTGGACTGGTACCAGCTCACCCGGCTCTGGCCGTAGGCGCCGGCATCGGTCATGCCCACGAAGGTGATGCCTTTCCTCCCGGCCCCCATGCCCCATAGCAGGTGCATGCGGTCGGTCTCTCCGGATTTGGCGGCCACCAGGTCCAGGGCAAACTCCCGGTCGGGAGACCGCTCGATTCGATAGGCCACCTGGTTGCGCGGGTCGGAGAACTCCAGGGGCACGGATTCCATCAACCGGGAAAGAGAGCGCACTCGCCTCAGCGTCAACGGATGGCCGCTCTCCAACTGGACCTCGGCGATCTCCCGGTGGCACTGCACGCATTGGCTCGACCCTGCATAGCCCGATTCGTCGGTGGCTAGTGCGCGGGAGGGACTCATCCAGAGGCAAGCCGCCAGAGCAACCGCCGCCAAGCACAGGGAGCCCGCTTTCCCATTCAGAGCCCCCGCTCCGGGCTGTCTCCCGCGGGTAGACTTGCCAATCAACATCCCTATCGAATTTCTCATGGGATCAAAGTCGATAATACGACGCTTCTCCTCCCCATAATCGTCCTTCTTGGTGCTGGCAAATCCAGTTCACTCCCGACTTCTTATTTATCGGACAGGACACCAGGGTAGGGCGCCTGCCCGGTAGAAACGGCGATGGGCATCAGTTGTTCCACCTCCCTATGCCCATTTGCGCACGATTCGCAGCATTGTCCTGCAACGCGCGATCGTGTTGGTCTTGTCCCACTGACTCTTGCCGTCGACCGTTGCGATTTTCCCCGAGGTCCCTGGACTTGATCCACAAGGCGTTGCCGTAGCGAAATCCGTAGGGAGATTTGGGCTTGGAATCGAACGGTACGAAGGTGAACCATTGGGACCGGCTGCCGAGTACCCATCCTCCACGGTTCTGGTAGCCGAAGCTGGGGTAGGCCGACCGGCGCAATCGGGCCGAGAGGAGCGCATTGGACTTGGCCAACTGTTGGGCCCGCTTTTTGCTCCATTGGTTGAGGTCGTCCTTCTTCCTCAGCCTTCCCGAGTGAAGCCTGGAGGTTGCCGCTTCGAGCTGGTAGCTTTTGCCGGCTTCAAGCCGTCGCCAATTGCGGTTGTTTCCCATCCATTCCAAAGCCCCCTTGTAGACCGAGACGCGCAACCGGGGCTCGAGGCTGAGCCGATACAGCCCCTTGGCGGCCACTTGAAAATCGCCCGCGGGAGTCGATATGGACAAAGAGTGGATGGTGGGATTGAAGGCGGCGGATTCCAGGATGATTTCACCCCCTAGAATCTCGAACTTCATCGTCGCGTAACCCGTCCGGATGAATCGGACCAGGCTGCTTTCGGCGAGCCGCAAGTAGCTGCCCGGATTCAAGAGCAGCTCCGCGCGGCCGTTCTCCAGGGTTTTCAGCTCCCCTCCGGCGTTCAACTTGTGACCGGCGGTCAGCAGCCAGCGGTTGCTGCCCGCGAAGGAATATTGAGGCGGTCTTCCCCAGAAGCTGTTCAGCAAAAAAGCGGAGCGCACCTGTCCCCACGGGTCCAGGTGATCCCGGCTGTGCCTGCCCAACTCCGCCACCGCCGGAGTGTCATCTGCAGCATTACCGAGAACGTACCGCTTGCCAGGAGTCAGGTTCAACGATTGTCCGTCTTCCTTGAGCCAGTTCATTTTGCCGGAGTGAACAGCAGCTTCCAGCGCAGAGGGTTCCTTGACTTCAATTCGATAGAACCCGTCCTTGAGAAGCTCCAGGACCCCTGCGGGGGTTGATAGCTTGAAGGCGTGGCGCCGGCTCTTGAAGCGTCTGGAATCGACCACGACCGTTCCTTCCCAAACACGGAAGTGCATCTTTCGGTATGCCGTGTCGAGGACTTCCAGTCGGGCCTGGTCAGCCAGGCGCAGAAAACCGCCGGGATGCAGCATGATTTCGAGACGGTCGCCGCGGCCGGTCCGGACAATGTCCCCGGGCTGCAATCGGTGGCCGATTGAGATTTCAGCGGGGGCCCCTTGACCGCCGGCAAGCAGTAGCTGTTTTCCCTGGGCATACCTGACGGTGCCGGCTTGAAGGTGGGAGACGTGAGCGGCGGGGTCCTTCCCCGGAGCCGGGGAGGCTCCGGCAAGAAGCAGGAACCCTGCCGCCGAAGTCGCGATGATCCCTTTCATGGCTTGGCCTCTCGGCAAGCGAAAATATGAGCCCGGCATCGGCAATGCAACGGGAGGACGGCACGACCCATCCATCACTGGACCTATCTTAGTGATCCTGCTTCTTCAATTCCAGTGTCATGTACCATCGAAAGGCTGCCGCCCGGGGATCAATCGCGATCCGTGCTAGAATCAATTCAGAGTAGGCGATGATAAAGTCGCTCTCCGCGTAGTGACCTCTTCCGGCGACTCCTGCAGGCAGTTTGCTTCAATCCAAGAAATGAACAAGCCGATAGCACTGAGCCTGATTGCTTGCCTGACAGCCTTGTCGGGGATATCCGCCAACGATTTGACCCGCTCGGACAAGTCGTTGCCTGCCTCTCCCTCGCTGACCTTTGAGGACGTGGCCGCCGCGGCGGGCCTGGATTTTCGACACTTCAGCGGCAGCCCCGAAAAGCAGTACATTCTGGAGAGCATGAGCGGCGGCGTGGCCTGGATCGACTTCGACCGCGACGGCTGGATGGATCTCTACCTGGTCAACGGTGGCCACTGGGAAGAGCTGGTTCAAGGAAAGCGCACGGTTTCCAATGCGCTCTACCGAAACAACGGCGACGGGACCTTTTCCAACGTCACCGGCAAGGCCGGAGTGGGTAATCGGCACTGGGGCATGGGAGTGGCCGCCGGCGACTACGACAACGACGGCTGGGTGGACCTGTTCGTCTGCAACTACGGCCCCAACACCCTCTACCGCAACAACGGGGACGGTACCTTCAAGGATGTGACCGACACGGCCGGAGTGGGAGACGGCCGTTGGGGGGTGAGCGCATCCTGGGGCGACTACGACGCCGACGGCTGGCTGGATCTCTACGTCACCAACACGGTCCAGTTCGACTACAAGGACCCCGATCCCATGGAGTGCCACTACCGGGGAATCACGGTTCAGTGCGGCCCCCTGGGGATGGTCGGCGATTCCGACCTCCTCTACCGTAACAACGGGGACGGCACCTTTCGGGACGTGAGCAAGCCGGCCGGCGTCTCGGATGTGACTCCGTCCTATGGCCTGGGGGCCATCTGGAGCGACTACGACAACGACGGAGACCTCGACCTCTACGTGGCCAACGATCAAATGGCCAACTTTCTCTTTCGAAACCGGGGGGACGGCACCTTTGAGGAGACCGGGCTCTTCGCGGGCGCGGCTTTCAGCGATGACGGGACGGCCCAGGGCAGCATGGGAGTGGATTTCGGCGACTACGACCGGGACGGCCTGCTGGATATCTACATCACCCACTTTTCGGACGACTACAACACGCTTTTCCGCAATCTGGGCCAGGGCAGGTTTCGCGACATGACCCGGGGGGCCGGCTTGACCTTCAGCAGTTGGCCCATGGTGGGCTGGGGAACGGGATTCGTGGACCTGGATCATGACGGCTGGGAAGACATCTTCGCCGCCAACGGACACGTGTTTCCCCAGGTGGACGGATACAAGATCGGCACCAGCTTCCATCAGCGCAGCCAGGTCTTTCGCAACCTCGGAAAGGGCAAGTTCCAGGAAGTTTCAGCCGGGCTGGACAAGCTCAAGTCCTGGTCCAGTCGGGGAGTGGCCTTTGCCGACTACGACAACGACGGCGATATCGACGTGGCCGTCAACAACCTGGACGGAGTCCCCTGGCTTCTGAAAAATCAAAAGGCGAGCGAGGCGGGCAATTGGCTCCTGCTTTCTCTGGAGGGGACCCGAACCAACCGCAGCGCCATCGGCGCAAGGGTCACCCTCGAGACAGCGGACGGGAAGCAGATGCGGGAGGTTCGGGGTGGTTCCAGCTACGAATCGACCCACGACTTCCGGGTCCATTTCGGCCTGGGGCAGCTCAAAACGGTAACCAGGATGACCGTCCGCTGGACCGATGGAACCACCCAGAGCTTCCAGAACCTGGCGGTCAACCGGACCTACCGGCTCAAGGAAGGCGGCGAGCTCGAGTAGACCCCACCCGGGAGCGCGGGTGTCCCGCCCGCATGCTATCCCGTTGCGTGTCGCTCAGTTTCCCTGCGATACCGCTCCCGGCCATCCTGTCGGCGGCAACCTCATACTGAAGAATTTTGCAAAAGGCTCTCCTGTAAATCCTGTCCATTGATGTTAATTTTTCATCCGATGCGAAACTGCACAGGTTTACGATTCGTGTATCGGCTGTTGCTGCTTCTCTTGACAGCCTGCCTCTGCGATGTCGGCACG